>JAUTCS010000076.1 GCA_030673825.1 Verrucomicrobiota bacterium JB024
GTTCACGCCAAGGCCAGCAGCCTGCCGACGGACGCGTTGCTGACCCAGGCCACAGGCTCGCCCCTGGACGCCGGGGTGTTCAAGGCCCACCTGAAGCGGCGGTATCTAGGGGAGTAGGGTCCGCGCCATGACCAGCGCGTCCGCCCCGCCCTCGTAGTAGCCGCGCCGCACCGCCACCTGTTCGAAGCCCGCCGCCGCGTAGAGGGCGCGGGCGGCGGTGTTGCCGGCCTCGACCTCCAGGAACAGGCGGCTGACGCCGTCGTCCCTCAAGCGCTCCATCGCCCAGCCGAGCAGGCGGCGGCCCAGGCCGCCCCGGCGCCGCGCCGGGAGGACGGCGATGGTCAGCACCTCGGCTTCGCCGGCCACCGCTTGCAGCAGCACGAAACCGGCCGGTTCGGTGTCCTCAAGGAGAACGCCGCCGCGCGTGGTCGGCAGGGCGAGCAGGTCGGCGAAGGCCTGTTCGGTCCACGGCCGGGCGAAGGCTTCGCCATGCAGGGCGGCGCAGACGCCGGCATGCGCCGGGCCGAGGGGCTCCACCGTCATCATGGCCGCAGGCGTCCGCCGTTGCGTGGCACGGCGGCATCCGGCGGGCGGATGTACAGGGCCGAGGGCGGCGCGTCGGGCAGCGGCGCGGCGGCGCCCAGGGCGGCAACCACCGCCACCTCCGGCGGTGCGGGCTCAAACGGCCGGGACCAGGACGGATCCAGCGCCGGGCCGTCGCCGCAGACCACCACCGGGCCGGGGGCGGCGATTTCCTCCAGCCACCCGGCGATGTCGGCGGCGTCCAGCGCCAGCGGGTCGCTCAGGGGCCGCAGGTCGGCCGCCGCGAAGGCCTGGACGTAAACATCGTCGCGGCGGGTATCGACGGCGGCCAGCACCGTGCCGGCGCCCGCGCGCACGGCGTCCGGCAGGGCGTGGGCAAAGGCCTCCAGGGTGGTGACGCCGACCACCGGCAGGCCGGTCGCCACCGCCAGCCCGCGCGCCGTCGCCAGCCCCACCCGCAGGCCGGTGAACGACCCCGGCCCGGTGGTCACGGCGATGCGGTCGAGATCGGCCCAGTCCAGTCGGGCGCTTGCCAGAACCTCCTGGAGCAGCGGCACCAGCGCTTCGGCCTGCCCATGGACCATGGCCCCGCCGGCCCGCGCCAGCACGGCACCGTCCTGCCACAGGCAGGCAGAACAGCCACCCGCGGCGGTTTCGAAGGACAGCACCCTCACCCCATCATCCTCGCGCCGGAGGCGGCATCGGACAGCACCGGGTAGCGGGCGCGGGCATTGAACAGTTGATAGTGCCACCATTCATTGCGGAAGAAGTCGAAGCCCGCCGCCGTCATCAGCCCCAGCAGCACGACGCGGTTGCGCTGCGCCTCGGCGGAAACCTCGGTCACGCCATGGTGGGACAGTGGGCGCAGATCGTCGAAGGGCGTGCCCATGTCCAGCTCCACACCCGAGGCCGCGTCAACCAGGGTGACGTCGACGGCCGCGCCCATGCTGTGCGGGCTGCCGCGCCGGGGGTCGGCGATGAATTCGGGGTCGGGGGTGTGCTCCCACAGCTTCCACTGCGCTTCCGACGGGCGGAAACCGTCGAACACCTTCAGGCGGTAGCCCAGCGGCGCGGCCAGCTCCACGGCACGGCGCAGGTACTCGGCGGCCTCGGGCAGCAGGTAGCAGGCGGGGCGGCCGTACACCGGCTTGCCGGTGAAGTTGGCGGCCGTCGCATAGACGATGTCGAGTTCCACGCCGAAGCCCTCGGCGGTGATCTCGGTCAGCATGGGGTGAGCTCCGTAATGTGGCGGGGAACAGGCTTCCGGCGTGACCGTACCATAGACCAGCTGGCGGCGCGATTTTGCTCTCACTGGCAATAGGCATGGGCTTGTTGTACACCATGGTTCTCCCGCGCAAGCACCGTGCAAGGGGGACGGGGGAGGCCGGTTGGAGCTCTGCTTCGCGCTGAAGAGAGTCCGGTATATTCTTGGTGATTATTCACGGCGGGAGCGTCGGAACATGAGCGTTAAGTTTGTCGTCTTCGGATCCTGCCTGAGCGGGCAGATTGCGTTGCGGCTGCGGGAAAAGGGACATACGTATCTCGGCCCCCTTTATCATATTCGATCTGATGTACTTTTTGACGCTCTTCAGGGGAAAAGTGGTCTGTCCCTGAGTGGCGATCATGCCGAAGAGCTTATTGCGGATGCAGAAAAAAAGAATGAGAAATTAGCAAAAAGAATACGCAATAAAGTGAAGCAAAATTCAAAACATTCTCTTGATGTATTTATAAGCAGGATTAAAAGAGCGGATTTCATTTTGTTTGACAATCAGTATGATTTGGACAAGGGGAGGTTTTCCGTAAAAATAGGTGATTCTGAGCATGTTTTGTCGAACCTCAATGTGGAGATGCTTAATCGCCCTGTAAAAAAGTTTGGGCTCATTCCAGACGATTCTCTGGGTGATTATGACGGTCTGTACTCCGCAATAAAAAATATTAACAAGAATGCGGAAATAGTTTTCGTACAGTATCCCATTGTGAATGGGGAAGACGCAGCTTCCACAGGGAGAGGGCGCAGGATCGAGCGCTCCAAAATGACGGCTGCGCGCCGCAAGGACTGGCAATTTCTGTCCACGCCGCTCTACAAAATAGATATCGACCACACTGTAGAGGGAAGCATAAACCATTTCAGAGACTATGTTTATGATGAAATAGCGGGAATCGTTGAAAAAATCATGCTGGATAGGGAGAGCGTTTTCTCCCCTGATATAACGGGCCTTGGGGGCTTCTTCTCCCAGATATCTTCTCCTTATGCGGAGATGCCTGATCGGCAGTATTGGAAGGTTGCCGTCGCCGATCCTTACCCTTTGTCGATTAAGAACCTGTACCGGAAGAAAATAGAAATCAGTGCCAGTGACGCCGTTGCGACCTGTGGAAGTTGCTTCGCCCAGCACATTGGCAAGCAACTCGTCCGCAAAGGGCTCAACTACCTCGACTCCGAACCTGCTCCTGATGGAGTGCCGGCGGAAGAGGCCAAGGCGCTGGGCTACGGTATCTATTCGGCCCGCTACGGCAATGTCTATACAAGCCGGCAGCTCTTGCAGTTGTTCGACCGCGCGTTCGGGACGCGGCACTTTGACGAAGTGTGGCAGAACAAGGATGGTCGTTTCGTCGATCCCTTCCGTCCCAATCTGTGCGGCGGCGGCTACGCAAGTGCGGACGAGGTACTCCAGGAGCAGCAGCGCCATCTGCAAAACGTGCGCCGCATGTTCGAGACGTTGGATGTCTTCGTGTTCACAATGGGGTTGACGGAAACCTGGGCCAACCGCGATACGGGCGCCGTCTACCCGATATGTCCTGGCGTCACGGCGGGGACTTTCGACCCCGAGCGTACTGAATTTCTCAATCTCGACTACGCGACGATCCTTGAAGAGATGGAGGCATTCCTTGACCGCCTGCGGAAGGTGAATCCTGCCGTCAAGGTGTTGTTAACGGTGAGCCCCGTGCCGTTGACCGCCACGGCGGAGGATCGTCATGTGCTGGTCTCGACGATGGCGTCGAAGGCCATTCTGCGTGCGGTCGCCGACCAACTATACCGCAGGCATGATAATGTCGACTATTTCCCGTCCTATGACATCATCATGTCGCCACCCTACAAGAGCATGTTCTTCAAAAGCAACCTCCGTACCATCCACGAGGAAGGGGTTGACTACGTGATGTCCCACTTCTTCGCGGAGCATCGCTTCGAAGACGTGCCCGGTCCCCAGGCCGCCGGTGTTCAGGAGGCCTCCGCGGCACCGGTGCTTGCCGAGGACGACGACGACGAGGCCTTTTGCGATGAAGCATTTCTGGAGCTTGAGCGGTCGGGCGGCCGCTGAGAGCGTCCGCGGCGCCGAGGCCCCGATGGTTTGGGATGATGGAGGAATTCGCCGGTCCTTAACGGGCCCGTTGCCCGCGCGACGCTTTCGCCCTATGGTCCGCCAAACGCGCGCTTCACGTTCCGGACGGCCATGAGCGATCTTACGCATATCCGCAACTTCTCCATCATCGCCCACATCGACCACGGCAAGTCGACGCTGGCCGACCGCCTGATCCAACTTTGCGGCGGCCTGACCGACCGTGAGATGAAGGACCAGGTGCTCGATTCCATGGATATCGAGCGCGAGCGGGGCATCACCATCAAGGCCCAGGCGGTGCGCCTGACCTACGAGGCCAAGGACGGCAGGACCTATGAGCTGAACCTCATGGACACCCCCGGCCACGTCGACTTCGCCTACGAGGTCAGCCGCTCGCTGGCCTCCTGCGAAGGCTCGCTGCTGGTGGTCGACGCCTCCCAGGGCGTCGAGGCGCAGACGCTCGCCAACGTCTATCAGGCCATCGAGCAGGCGCACGAGATCGTGCCGGTGCTCAACAAGGTGGACCTGCCCGCCGCCGACGTGCCGCGCGTCAAGGAGCAGATCGAGGACGTCATCGGCATCCCCGCCGACGACGCCGTGGAGATCTCGGCCAAGACCGGCCTGGGCGTGCCCGACGTGCTGGAAGCCATCGTCACCCGCCTGCCGCCGCCCGAGGGCGATGTCGATGCCCCGCTTCAGGCCATGCTGGTCGATAGCTGGTACGATCCCTACCTGGGCGTCATCATCCTCATCCGCGTCAAGCAGGGCCGCATCAAGAAGGGGATGAAGATCCGCATGATGCAGACCGGGGCGGTGCATCAGGTCGACAAGGTCGGCCAGTTCACCCCCAAGCTGACCGAGACGGCGGACCTGACGGCCGGGCAGTTGGGCTTCCTGATGGCCGGCATCAAGACCGTGGCCGACACCCAGGTCGGCGACACAATCACCGACGACGCCAAGCCGGCGGCCTCTGCCCTGCCGGGCTTCAAGCCGTCGATCCCGGTGGTGTGGTGCGGCCTGTTTCCGGTCGATGCGTCGGACTACGAACACCTGCGCGACAGCCTGGCCAAGCTGCGGCTCAACGATTCGAGCTTCGACTACACGCCGGAGAACTCGGCCGCGCTGGGTTTCGGCTTCCGCTGCGGCTTCCTCGGCCTGCTGCACATGGAGATCATCCAGGAACGCCTGGATCGCGAGTTCGACCTCGACCTCATCACCACCGCGCCCAGCGTCGTCTACAAGATGCACATGCGCAACGGCACGGTGAAGGAACTGCACAACCCGGCCGACTTCCCCGACCCGACGCAGATCGACTTCATCGAGGAACCGTGGGTCAAGGCCACCATCATGGTGCCCGACGAATACCTCGGCAA
>JAUTCS010000077.1 GCA_030673825.1 Verrucomicrobiota bacterium JB024
GCCGGTTTCCAGCGTCGGGTACTTCAGCGCGGGCAGCAGTTCCGCCCTCATGCGCGTGGTGTCACCATAGTAGGAGGCCATCCCGATCCGGATAAAATCCTTCGTCAGCGGCGATTTGACGCCGAACAGGAGCGAATTCCACTCGCAGCATTGCGCCGCGAACATAATCAGCCCCACGGGCATCGTTCGGGGAGAATGCGTGTTCCACTGACGGGCGGCGCAAACGAGAAAATCCTGCAAGGTCTGCACCCCCTCGTCGCCCACATGGTAAATGCCCCGAATGTTGCCCAGGGTGAGCGCGTTGGCCGCCGCCTGCAGGAAATCGTCCCGGGCGATGAGATGAATCCAGGTCGGCTTTTTCCACACGCCCAGCAGGCCCCGGCGGGAGAGCCAGCGGGCGGCATCGACCATGAGAATCCCGCGTCCGTACACCATGCCGACCCGGAGCGAAACTGCTTCGACACCCGCTGCTTTCGCCCACTCAAACAAGTACCGCTCCTCCTCCAGGCGGGTTTTCGCGTGCATAGAGGCGGGCTGGCCGTCGAGCCTCCCGGTTGCCGGAGACTCAGGCGTCGTCTCCCCCTCGACATGCGGAAAACTGACCAGAACGACCCGCTTCACCCCGGACTGGAGAGCCGCTTCACACAGGTTGATGAAATACTGGGTGTTCGTTGTCGGCAGGAACGACTCGGGCCGGCCTTTAAACAGAACACCCGCGAAGTGGATCACCGCGTCCGCCCCGCGCAACGCCGGGAGCAAAGTGGAGGTGTCGGCCAGATCGCCAGCGACAACCCGGACCCGCGGCGAGGCACGCAAATCAGGAGCCACCTCGCGCCGGTGAATCAACAGGCTCAGATCCCGGTCCGTCGTGGCGAGTAGATGGCGCGAAAGCAGGGCCCCCAGATTACCCGCCGCTCCGGTCACTGTGAGTCGCTTCGGCATGGTCACACATTCCGAGTTAATTGGGCGATCTTGCGCTGGGGGTTGTCGGCAAAGAGGGCGGCGACAAACAGCGCCACGCAACAGACCCCGTAGAGGCAAGTGGCCGGGCTATAGCTGCCCGCGAAAGACTCGGACAGACTCCAGATCAGCGGTGCCACCGCGCTGGAAATAACCATCGAGAGCATGGCCCAGCCGCTGATCGCCCCCAGGTGGACGCGCCCGTAAAAGCGCGGATAGACCACCGCCATGAGCGTGCCGAAAAACGCCGAAGAGAACCCGCCCGCCACCACGTACAGCACGAGCCCCCAACGGGTCGTCAGGAACACCATACCCAAGGCCGCCAGCGCCATCCCAGCCGCCATGGCCATGAGCAGCGGCTTGAGGCGCATCCGCCCCGTCAGCCAGCCCACCGCGAGCCCGGTGGGGATGTTCACGCAGGTCATCCACAGGAACAGCTTGTAAAAGGCCGAGGTTTCGCGTCCGGCCTCACGGGCCATGTCCACCGCATGAAAACCCACCGCCGTCATGAAGACCCCGATCAGGCTGAAAGCCGCCGTGAACACCCAAAACGGGTAGGTCCGGATCGCCTCCGGGGCCGTGAACTCCTTGTGGATGTTAAACTCTGGATCGGTCGGTCCGGTGGGCGCGGGCGGAGGGGCTTCCCCGTCCATGACCAGGCCGCATTCCTCGGGGTTGTCGCGGTAGAGCAGCCAGCATAAGGTGGACACACCCAGCATCAGCACCAGCCCCATGGCCATCCAGGCCTCGCGCCAGCCGAGGCTGTGCACCACGCTGTAGAGCCCGAGTGGCGCCGCCGAGAAACAGACCCCCGTCAGTGCCCCGCCAATCGCGCTGGCCAGCCCGCGCTTGCGATTGAACCACTTCCCCAGCATGGCGCGGGAGGTCATGGCGACCACCCCCTGCCCCAGGAACCGGATCAGGAAAAAACCCAACATGACCAGCGGCAGCGCCAAGTACGGCGCGGGCGCATCCCCGGGCTTGAGGGATTGATAAATGAGCGCGCACGAAGCCATGTAAAACAGGCTCAACCCAAAGGCCACCTCTACCAGCGTACCTGTCAGCCGCGCTCCGAAGCGATCAAAGAACCGCCCGATCCGGGGCAGGATCAACCCGCTCAGGGCCGTGCCACCGAGATAGGCAATACTCAGCTGTACGCGAGAGAGCTCAAGGTTGGCCAACAGGTCCTCGGTAAAGGGCCCCACTCCGGCCGTCTGCCCCGGCATGCTGGAGACCATGCCCAACACTGACGCCCCGACCACGACCCAGCCGTAAAAGAACGGCACCCGGTCCGGCCGGAACGGCACATCCGGTCGCATCCATTTCCCGCGCATAAACCCCATAACCGGCCCAGCATGCCCGCCCGGAGCCTCGCCGCCAAGCGCCGAATGCGTTTCCCTCTCCGTTGACAACCAAGAGCCCCTGTAGAAAATGACGCCACGTTCAACAACCCCGGCTCCTCGGCCATCAACTCACCCGCCATGAACAAACCAAACCGCCCCACCGACGCCCAATTGGAGCAGTTGATGCAGGCGCTGGCCGGGGACGAAAAACACCGGCGGCTCATCGCCTGGATTTGCCGCCAGAACGATTTTCAACGCCGCTCGCTCATCCGCACCGAGCTTGACGCCCTGCGCCTGAAGGGCGCCCCCGCCGAGTTGATGGCGTTCCTGCAAGCCCTCGAAGACCCCGCCGTGGCGGCACGGGCGGTGCGTTTCCTCGACGGCAAGGAAACCTGAACCCGTGCGAACGGCGGGCGTGGACGTGTTTTTCCCCTTGTCGGGAGGGCCCGCGGCGGCCTTAATCCCTCCCACACACCTTATTCTATCGAGACACCTACCCATGAGCAGGCTGGACATTCTGAAAGCAAACGCCGAGAGCATCATCGGCGACGAGGACATGATGGAGCGCATCCGCGCCGGTAAAAAGCTGAAGATCAAGCTCGGCGTCGATCCTACGCGCCCGGACCTGACCTTCGGGCACATGGTCGTCTTCAACAAGATGAAGCAGTTCCAGGCCATGGGGCACGAGTGCATCCTGCTCATCGGCGACTACACCGCCACCATCGGCGACCCGAGCGGACGCTCCGAGACCCGCCCCGTCCTGACGGACGAGGAGGTCGCGCAAAACGCCGAAACCTACCTCGACCAAGCCTTCCAAATCCTCGACGGCAACCTCACCACCGTTCGCTACAACAGCGAGTGGTTCCGTAAGATGGACTTCTCCGAGGCGCTCAACCTGACGCGCCAGATGACCGTCGCCCGGATGCTTGAGCGCGACGACTTCGCCAAGCGCTACGCCTCGCGCACGCCCATTTCCATCGTCGAGTTCCTCTACCCGCTGATCCAGGGCTACGACTCGGTCATGCTCGAGTCCGACGTCGAGCTCGGCGGCTCCGACCAGCTCTTTAACATGCTCGTGGGCCGCGCCCTCCAGAAAAACGCCGGGCAGCCGGAGCAGACCGTCATCACCATGCCGCTGCTGGTGGGCCTCGACGGAGCCAAGAAGATGTCCAAGAGCGCGGGCAA
>JAUTCS010000078.1 GCA_030673825.1 Verrucomicrobiota bacterium JB024
TTCGAGGAATACTTCGATTTCCTCGCCGATGGAGAGTTCGCCAACGTCGAAAAATTCGCCGGCGGAGATAGCTCCTTCAGACTTGCCGCCGATATCAACGATAACTTCGTTCTGGCGGACTTCGGTGATGGTACCCTTGACGATGGTACCGGAGTGCAGGTTACCCAGCTCGCTCATCGCGAGCAGTTCTTCCATGATGGAACTCATAGGTCTTTGACTGTTAGCCGGAAAGCACACCCCCCATATTCGGCGGCGCTCCGGGGTTAAGGTTAGGTTGTTTGGTTAATCGGTTTTGTCTGGGGCCCGCTCCAGAGAGCGGCGAAAGGGGAAGAAACATGCCCCCATTTCCCCCTCCTGACAAGTAAAATCGATAGGGGACGCCCTGATGACAACAGGGAGCTTTCTTCGCGGAATCCTGCCCTACCGCCCGACCGACGGCTCGCCCCAGTCATAAAGCTGGAGCGTGTACTGATCCTGACAGGTCTGAAGTCTCTCCGTCCCGTCCTCATCGAGCGAAATAGTCCACCCCAGAAAATACGGCCTCATCCACAAACGAGGCTTCACCGGCCGCCTGCCCTCCCCGCTCGTCAGGCAAGTGCCCGAGGGGGCCGGGACCAAGTACACCTCCCGTTTATTCGATTTGGCCAAGGCGAGGTTTTCACTCGTCCACACCCAGCCGCGCTCGACGGGCGGGGCCACGATTTTGCCCTTCTCATCGATAAAAAACATCCGCAGGTAGCTGCCCACGAAACGCAGGTTGAGCCGCAGTTCGCCCTCGCTGCTGCTCAGGCTACGGTAGTCCCAGGTAACCCCACCCTCCGGCAGCACGTCACCCACCGCCAGCCGGTCAATCGGGTCATCGGTCAACCACCCTTTGGGGGTCGGCATTTCCGCCGAGACCGGCAGTCCCCATCCACACATCAGCAGGAGTAACAAGCACCACGTTCGCATGTCTCCATCGTACCCGCACACCCGCGCCAAGCAAGGACATCCTCGCACGGCCCGGCAGGAATCATCGCGGCTTCAGCCGCTCCTGCCGCGCAACCCGTGCTTGACCCGGCGCGGGCTCGCCCGGAATATGCGGCCTTCCATGGCGCCCAAACTCGACATCCCCAAGCTCCTGAGCCTCGACGAGGCCGTCCGCCACCGCGAGGCCGCCCGCCAGGCCGGGGAAAAGGTCGTGCTGACCAACGGCTGCTTTGACCTGCTGCACACCGGGCACCTGTACTTTCTGAAAAAAGCCGCCGAGCAGGGCGAACGCCTCTACGTGGCGCTCAACGGCGACGCCAGCGTGCAGGCGCTCAAGGGCCCCACCCGCCCTGTCCAGAACGAGCGCGAACGCGCCTACCTGCTCGGGAGCCTGCCCTTTATCGACGCGCTGGTGGTCTTCCACACCCCGCGGCTGACCCGCGAGATCGAGGCCCTGCGCCCAGACATCTACGTCAAGGCCGGGGACTACGACATCACCAGTCTCAACCCCGAGGAGCGCGCCGCCCTCCAGGCCGGCGGGGCCGAGATCCGCTTCCTGCCCTTCCTCGAAGGCTACAGCACCACCGCCCTCATCGCGAAAATCCGCGCCGCCGCCGACACGTTCTAACCCCCCACGCGCTCAACACTTTTCCAATGGTACGTATCGTCATACTCGGTTCGGGCCGCGGCAGTAACGCCGAGGCCATCCTCAAAGCCCAGGACGCGGGCCAGCTCGGCCTGGCCCAGGTCGTCGGTATCTTCTGCGACCAGCCCGACGCGCTCATGCTCAAGCTCGGTCCGCGCTTCGACGTGCCCGCCTTTTACCTGCATCCGGGCAAGTTCAAGACCAAGCTCGAGGGCGAAGCCGAGGCCCACTGGATCGAGACCATCCAGCGGCTCCAGCCGGACTTCATCGTACTGGCGGGCTTCATGCGCGTGATCAAGCCCGGCTTCATCGAGGCCTTCAAGGGCCGCATCATCAACCTGCACCCCAGCCTCCTGCCGAAATACCCCGGTCTGCACTCCATCCAGCGCGCCTTCGAGGCCGGAGACCGCGAGACCGGCTGCACCGTCCACTGGGTCACGCCCGAGATCGACGCGGGCGAAATCCTCGGCCAGACCCGCGTCCCCATCGAAAAGGGCGACACCCTCGACGAGGTGGAGGCCAAAGTCCACGCCGCCGAACATCAGCTCCTGCCCGCCACCATCCGCCGCCTCGCCGACGAGCTTATGCTCGGCAAGTAACGCCTCCCCCTCCTCCCGCACCAACGCCTTTCGCCAACACCCATGTTCATCGTCAAATCCGAAGTCCCGTCCGACCTGGCCGAAGCCCTCGAAGCCCACTTCTGCGAAGAAGGCCTGCTCGCCTGGGGCATCGAGTCCGTCCCCGGCGGGCCCCTCATTCTCAAGGGCTTTTTCGAAACCGAACCCGAGGCCGACGCCGGGCTGGCCGAACTGCGCGCAGCCTTTGCCGAGCTGCCCGTGTACTTCGCCCGCGAGCACATCGAGGACCGTGAATGGCAGGAGGCTTACAAGGAATTTTTAAAACCGTGGTCGAACGGACGCCTGCACTGGGTACCCGCCTGGGAACGTGACAGCTACGCGCTACCCGCGGGACACGTCGCTCTTTACCTCGACGCCGGGATGGCCTTCGGCACCGGCAGCCACGAGACCACGCGCCTGATGGCCCGGCGGCTGATGGATTTTTCCGCCACCCGTGGAGAAAGCTTCCCTGAGCAGCGCGTGATCGACGCCGGGTGCGGCTCGGGCATCCTCGCCCTCTCCGCCGTCCTGCTCGGCGCGAAGAGCGTGTACGGGTTCGACCAGGACCCCGAGGCCATTCGCGTCAGCCGCGAGAACTCCCGCGACAACGGCATCGCCCCCGAGGCGGTAACCTTCGCCGAGGCCGGGATCGAGTCCGGGCTGGAAGGCCGTCAGGCCGACCTCATGCTCGCGAACATCCAGGCCGACATCTTGAAAATCCACGCCGCCGGACTCTTCGCCGCCATGGCCCCGCACGGCACGCTCGCCCTCAGCGGCATCCTCGCCCGCGAACTCGACGAGGTGCGCGAGCACTTCAACTTCGCGGCCATCGAGGCCGGACTCACCTGCCGCGTGGACACGCGGGTGGACGGCGAGTGGGCCGACCTGTGTTTCTTTTTGTAGTGAATAATGGATACACCAGCCAGCGCATCGGTCCCCGGGCGTGAGGCCACCCTAAGCCGGGCCTGCTGGTTTGTCATTATCGCCGCCGCCGCGCTGCTGGTCTTCTGGCAACTCGGGAGCGGCCCACTGGTCGAGTTCGACGAGTTCTACACCGCCGAGCGCAGCCGCGAGATGCTCGTCACGAGCTTCCCGCTCAAAGTGCAGGAGAACTTCGATCTCAACGTGCTCAAGCCGCCGCTGCACTACGCCCTCACCGGAGCGGCGCTGGCGGTCATTCCCGACCACGAAGCCGCCTTGAGGCTGTGGCCCGCGCTCTTCGGCTGGGGCTCGGTCGTGCTGGCCGGGCTGCTCACGCGCAGGCTCTCCGGCGGCTGGACTCCCGCAGCGCCGCTGGCCTCGCTCCTACTGGCGGCGTCGTTTCTGTTCTGGAGTCAGTCCCGCTCCGCCCTGCTCGACACCGGCTGCGCCTTCTTCGCGCTGTTGACGCTATTCCCGCTTATCGCCGCTAAAAATAACCCGCGCTGGTGGCTAGCCGCCGGAGCCATCGCCGCACTCGGCACGATGCAAAAGTACCCACTCCCGTTCCTGCCGATGCTGGTGTTTGTAGTGGTTTACTCAATACACACGCGAAGCCTCCGCCCCCTGAAAACTCCTTGGCTGTGGGTCGGCCTGGCGTTTCCCGCACTCAGCTTCGTGGGATGGTTTTTTGTGCAGGCGCTCAACAGCAGCGGCACCTTTGTGCTGCGGGCCTTCGAGCGGCAGTTTTTCCAGCGGGCAACCGAATCCGAAGCGGGCGGCTACCACAGCTCATTCGCGTATTACTTCGATCTGATGACGGGCGACTACACACTGGCTGTCCCGCTCCTGCTGGGGGCGCTCGCTGCGGTATTCGTTGTACGCTGCCTGCGCCAGCGCCCGGCGTTGCTGGGGACCGCGCTGAGCACCCTGCTCTTGCTGCTCGGGCTCGGGCTGATGTCGAAACACTCCGAGCGCTACCTCGTCGCACTGTATCCGCTACTGGCCGTGACGACGGCCACCGTGATCGACCTGCTGGCCGGGAAACACCGAACGCTCGTCTGCGCCCTAGCCGCGCTCTTACTGTTGCCTTGCGCCTGGCGCTGGCCCGCGCAGCTCGCCGACTGGAATGCACGCCCGCAGCCGCAAGCCCCCGCCGTGCGGCTCGCGCCCGGCTTCGCCGCCGCCATCGAGCCGGACGAACAGGTCATCCTCGCCGTCAGCGGCGACACCCAATACGACCTGCACGTGGGCAGCATCCTCTTTTACGGCGACTTCCAGCAAAAGCTCTGGTTCATCAATCTCGACGGCGTCAAGAGCATCCGGACGTACTTCACGGACAACGTGCGCGGCATCGCCCATGTGCGCGACCTGCCCGTACTGGAGGCGAACTTCCCTTATCTCCAGATCGTCGCGCAGGACGGCGACATCATCCACTTCACCTCGAAGGCACCAACGCAGTAACGCTCTCGCTATCGCCCGAGTGCACGCCGGTAGTCGGACACAACAGCGGCGGAGTCGTCAGCTTGGAGCACATCGGATACCGCAACCACGCGCGTAGCCCCGGCGGCAAGCACCTGATCGACGTTGTGCCGCTTGATCCCGCCGATAGCAAACCACGGCAGCGGCGCCTTCAGACCCGCCACGTGCCGGACCAGCTCCAGCCCCACAGGCGTGTAGTCGGGCTTGGTCGGGGTGGCGAAGACCGGCCCCTCCGCGAAGTAATCCAACGCCTCCGCACACGTGATGGCCCCGGCGGCCTGCTCCGGCGAGTGCGTAGAGAGACCGAGCACCCGGCCCGGGCCGAGGCGCTCGCGGGCCTCCCGCGGTGGCAAGTCATCCTGCCCCACATGCAGGCCCAGTCCCGGAAAGGCCAACGCTGCCTCCAGGTCGTCGTTGACCACGAGCGGCACCTCCGTGTCCTCGAAGAGCGGCACGAGCGACTTTAAAATTTCGATACGCGCGGCGGTATCCTCGCCCTTGGCGCGCAGCTGGATGATGTCCGCCCCACCCGCGAGCAGAGCGCGGCACTTGTCCGCCAAGCGTTCACGCGGCACATAGCCGGTATCGAGAATGGCATAAAAAACCGCCGAGTGCTGATCCACGGACATGCGATGCTAAAAAACCAGTCTAGTTCGGGGCGGAGCGGCGGCTAAACGCGCTTCTCCTCGTCCTCGCGGCGGTGTCCGGGCGCGAAGGGGTCTTCCACGCCCGTTTCAGTGGCGTCGTCGTCATCGCCGCTCTCGGCAGGTTCGGGTTCGGACTTGCCGCGGCGTCCAAAGCCGAAAAAGCCGCGCTTGGGCTTTTCGGGGGCCACATCCGTCTCGGTGGCTTCTTCCTCGGGCTCGTCTTCGGTGGAAATGAAGTGCTCTTCCTCGACCTTAACCGGCGAGTAGTCCGGCACCGGAGCCACCGGACCGGGCGGCGTTTCCTCCACATGGGAGGGAGTCCGGGCGTGGCGGATGCCCTTCAGGCCGATGTCGATACGCACGCTGCGTCGGTCGAGGTTGAGCGTGTTCTGAAGCACGTCCTCGATGCGGGTCTGGAGCTGCACGGCGATATCGTTGAGCCGCTGGTCCTCATTGAGCTTGAGCCCGATGTGGATGTAGAGGCGACCGCGACGGGCCTTGATCGAGACCTTCGGCTTGCGCGGCGTCTGCACGTAGTGGCAGGCGTTGAGCACGAGGTCGCGGATGGCGCTGCGCGTCACTTCCACACGGCCCGAGGTGGTCTTGAAGACCCGGATGCCGCGCGAGCGCCGGCGCAACGCGCCCGCCGCGAGCAACAGCCCGAGCAGAACGATGACGACACAGATCACCAGCACCCGATCCTGAAGATACGGTGCGATCTGGGTCTGATAGAGGGTCTCGAGCCTGGTTAGCATAGGCGTGAGAAAAAGTTAGTCTGTGTGAGGCTGGTCCCACTGTTCGGGGCTCTTCTTGGCAGCATCGGGCTGCTCCATGCGCACGCCGTCCACGAAGACTTCGACCTTGGCCACGCCCTTGGAGGTCATGGCTTCGACCTGCTCGCGGATAGCCTGCTGGACGATCTTCGCCGTGGTGGCGATGCTCACGCCAAAGCGCATCTCGACGTGAATCTGGATCAGGTAATTTTCGGCTTCGTCCTCTTTGACGTCGACGCCGCGGTCGCCCTTCTTGGCGCCGAGGGTTTCCCAAAGGCCGTCGGCAAAGGTGCCGCCCACCGAGTAGACGCCGTCCACCTGGAGCGCGGCCATCTTCACGATGTTGGCCACCACCGGGATGTTAATATGGATCTCGTCGGAGTTCTCCGTGGCTTCGAGCGGAGTGGGAATGACGCTGGCGTCGGCCTCATCGCCGGGTTGGGAAGATTTCTTGGCTGGCATGATACTGTCTCGGTTAAGGTTAGATCAGGGAATGAAGAGGTGTGCGCAAGCGCTGGAGAGACTTTTGAGGGAAATCGGCGGCTCGGCAAAGCAAAAATGATGCCGCGCCACCGGCGCCTCAGGCGTCCTCGGCAGGTGCGAAAAGGTCCTTGGGCGTACGTTCCATGAAGTCACCCACAAACTTCGTGGTGGCTTCGCCGGAGCGGAAGACCGGGTCCTTCATGATGGCGGCGCAGAAGGGGATGGAGGTGCGGATACCACGGATGATGTACTCATTGAGCGCGCGGTACATGCGGTCGATGGCGATTTCACGGCTCTGCCCGTAGGAGATGACCTTGGAGATCATGCTGTCATAGTACGGGGGCACGACGTAGCCGCCGTAGATGTGCGAGTCGATGCGCACGCCATGGCCGCCGGGCGGGTAGTACAGGGTGATCTGGCCGGGGCACGGGGCGAAGTTGCGGGCCGGGTCCTCGGCATTGATACGGCACTCGATGGCGTGGCGGATGAAGCGTACGTCCTTCTGGTCCAGGTCGAGTTTTTCGCCCCCGGCGATGGCGATCTGCCGCTTGACCAAGTCGTAGCCAGTGACCTCTTCGGTCACCCCGTGCTCGACCTGAATGCGGGTGTTCATCTCGATGAAGTAAAAATCACCGTTTTTGTCCACGAGGAACTCGACCGTCCCGGCGTTCTGGTAGCCGCATTCCTCGGCAATGGCCACGGCGGCCTTACCCATCTTGGCGCGGAGCTTTTCGTCGATAAAGGGCGAGGGAGCCTCTTCGACCACCTTCTGGTAGCGCCGCTGCACGGAGCAGTCGCGCTCGCCCAGGTGGATGACCTTGCCGTGTTCGTCGGCCAGGAGCTGGAATTCGATGTGGCGCGGGTTCTCGATAAACTTTTCGACGTACACCGAGCCGTTACCGAAGGCCTTCTCGGCCTCGCCGCGGGCGAGCTGGAACTCGCGCACAAAGGCCACGGCGTTATGCGCCAGGCGCATGCCCTTGCCGCCACCACCGGCCACGGCCTTGATGATGACCGGGAAGCCGATCTGCTTGGCCAGCTTGAGAGCCTCGGCTTCGGTCTCGACGGGACCGTCGCTGCCGGGGATGACCGGGGCCTTGGCGCGCTTGGCCACGGTTTTGGCCATGGCCTTGTCCCCCATCAGGCGGATGGTGGAGGAGTTCGGGCCGATGAACTTGATGTTGCAGCTCTCGCACTGCTCGGCGAACTCGGAGTTCTCCGAGAGGAAGCCGAAGCCGGGATGAATCGCATCCACGTCGGCAATCTCGGCGGCGCTGATGATGCGGTCGGCCTTCAGGTAGCTCTCGGATGAGGCGGCGGGCCCGATGCAAATGGCCTCGTCGGCCAGTTGCACGTGCAGGGACTGCTCATCGGCCTCGGAGTAGACGGCCAGGGTCTTGACGCCCAGCTCGCGACAGGCCCGGACGATGCGCAGGGCGATCTCGCCGCGGTTGGCAATAAGGATTTTCTTGATCATGGGTGCTCGAACGGCCGCGTACGGGAGTACGCGCTAACGGGTAAGTCGTTGGGCGGAAAGGGAAAAGCTCAGGAAGCCTTGATCTTGAACAGCGGCTGGCCGTACTCGACGGACTGGCCGTTCTCCACCAGGACCTCCAGGATCTTGCCCTTGGTCTCGGCGTGGATTTCGTTCATGACCTTCATGGCCTCGATAATACAAACCACCGAGTCGGCCTTGACGTCCGCACCGACCTCGACGAACGAGGGGCTGTCCGGGCCGGGGGCACGGTAGAAGGTGCCCACCATGGGCGACTTGATCAGGGCCGTGCCCGGCTCGTCGGCGGGCTTGGCAGCGGCAGCAGGGGCCGGGGCAGCGGCGGGGGCTGCAGCCGGGACGGGAGCCGCGGTCAGCGGAGCCGGACCGGCGGCGTACACCACGGGCTTTTGTGATTCGCGGCAGATGCGAAGCTTGAGGTCCTTTTCCTCGATCTCGAACTCGGTCAGGTCCGAGCGCTTCATCAGGTCTATGATGTGTTTGATTTCCTTGAGGTCCATGTCGGCTAAAGGTTTGCGGTCAGAAAGTTAGCGTAACGAAACCGAGAAAAGGTCGGCCCGGAAGTGTGAAAGCAGGAACACTAGGAGAATTTCTCGCCCGCGGGCAACGTTTTGTTGTCACACGTTTTTTGCACAAAAACAGGCCTCCGCTCAGTCGTCCATGATATACTGGCCGCCATGGCCGCTCTCCGGCAGGGTCTCGCCGGTGGGGTTATCCACCTTTTTCTGGCCCATGAGCACGCCGAGCGGGCGGAAGTCCACCGCCCACTTGGGCTCCTTCAGGGTACCGCTCAACTGCGCCTCGACCACGTCGGTCAGCGGGTTGATGGCGGAGAATATCGTGGAGATGACCGGGATGTTGACCCCCCCCAGCGGGTAGAGCGAGAGGTAGAAATCCAGTTCGTTGTTGTCGAGATTGAGGTTGCCGTTGGCGTCGATGCGGGCGGTGGGACCGGCAATGGTGACATTCGGGAAGTGCGCGTAGCCCTTGCCCAGGACGAAGGGCGCACTGCCCTTGGTGAAGTCCACCGTCCCCAGGTTCAGCCCGATGGCCTGGATGGCGCGGGAGAACCCGCCGAAGAGGTGAAACTGCCCCAGCAGCGCGTTACGCACCCCGAGGTTGCCGTGTCCGCGGAAGGTGGAGACATCCCCGGTCTTGCCCTGGACGTTGAGGTCGAAGTCGATGGTCGCCTGGTTCTCGGCCGGGTCCGGAGCGAGCTTCTTTTGCGCGTCCTTTTCCTCCTCATGCTTGGTCAGCAGCGGGACCGCCTCCATCAAGCCCCCGTAGGAGGCCCCGCGCAACGACAGGCCCAGAGCCATCTCATTCTGCCCGTCGCCCCCGCCGATCTTCACGTCGGCCTGGCCAGTGCCCTCGCCCCCGGCCATCCCGAAGACGATTTTACGCAGCTGGAGCAGGTCGGGCTTCATGAACCCGGTGAAGGCGAGGTGGTCGAAGATGAAACCCTCGTAAGTCGTCCGCGTGTCCATGTCGGCCACGACCTTCAGGTAAAGCGCGTCCTCGGCCCCGTCCGTGCCATCGACGGTCAGGCCGTTGACCTGGAGGCGCGGGGCGCTCGTGAGTGTAAAATCCTCGACGTAGCTGACCGCTTCGTCGCCGGCGAGGGAGGCGGCCTGGATCAGCGGCAGCGTCGTGGCCGCAGCGAAGCCAAGCGAGGTGCGCGTCTCCCCGTCCGGGGTGTAGTTAAACTGGATGGCAGCGTCAAAGGCGCCGTGCTCATTACGCCCGTCCATGTCGTAAAGGATGATCCGGGCCTGCTCACGCCAGAGCATGGCGGTGAAGCTCTCCACCGGCACTCGCTGGTACGTAAAATCGACCAGCCGGTTGTAACCGAAGAAGGTCTTGCCCTTGTCGCCTTGGCCGTAGATGCCCTGGATATCGATGTTCGAGTACGGCAGCTGCCCGTGGAAGGTGAAGTCCTTCCAAAGCGGTTCCCACCAGTCCGCGTCGATGAGAAAGCCGATCTCCAGCGGGTCAACATTCCCCTCCAGCAAGTAGCGGTAGCGGTGCGTGTCGAGCTCCTCGCGGTACTGGCCCTCGACCACGTAGCGGGAGGTGGCCAGCCGCGCCTGGTGCACGTCGATCAGCGTCGGGGTGATACTCGCCCGGGCGTAGGCTGAGTCGAGTTCGAGCTTTTCGTAGCGGGTCTTGCCAAAATCGATTCCGACCTCAGCGGCGGCAAATTTAAAGCCCTCGTCCAGCCGCACATGCCCCTGCCAGCGCGGATGCTGTGAGCAAACGAGGTCCGGCGGATGCTCGAACTTACCCTCCAGAAAGCTGATCTTGAGCAGGTCGATGGGGTCCCAGCGGGCCGACACCGACAGGTCGGCAATCTCCTTTTTCCGGTCCACCTGCCCGTCCACGCGGAGCCAGTTGGAGCCGGACTCCAGGTGAAGCCAGCCCTTGGGCTGGTCCATCTGGGCGGCACTCAGCTCCGCCGTGATGGCATCGGCGGTGAGGTTGAGCCCCTCCACGTCGATCGCGCCCAAGTGGCAGGCGGTCGGCCAGCTGCGTAATCCCCGGCGCGGGATAACCGCCTCGATCTGGGCGGCACGGGCCGTGACCTTTTCCTCCCAGGTGAGCTGACGAAGGCGGGTGCGGGCCTGCACGAGGCGGAAAGTCGCGGCATCCTTGCCCACCCCCTCGGCCCGGGCGGTCATGCGCTGGCCCTCAATGCCCTGCCCGAGGTTAAAGGTCTCGGCCTGCAGTTGCGCCACCACTCGCAAGCCCTCGGGCGCGGGAGCAAAATTCAGCTGGATGCGCGGATCGGTAAAGCGGTCCAGCCAGGGATGAAACTCCAGCACCGCCCGGCACAGGTCCGCGTAACCGGCAGCCATCGCGCGGTCGCGCTCCTCCGGCGTTTTCTTCTCTCCAGAGCCAAGCCCCTCCAGCAACTCGACCGGCACGGAACCGTCAGCCCGGATATCGAGCCCGCCCACGCGCAGGATCAACCGGTCCAGGTCGAGCCGTTTGTGTCGGATGGCCACCTCGGTAAAAATATCCTCGGCGATCTGCTCGCGCGCTCCGGTCGGAGAGAGCACGGTAGGGCAGTAAAGGTTACACCGCGAGATCCAGATTTCATTCGGCAGGAAGCCACGGTCGATCACGGCCCAGGGCGGAAAGTCCACCAGGATCAAATCGATCTCCGCGACCGGCTCGTGGTAGCCGGACAAACCGACCTTGACCTCACGCAGCAGGAGAATCCCCCGCAGGTCGAGCTTCATACTGCCGATGTCCACTTCGAAGCCCTGCTCGGCGGCGGTCTTCTCCAGTTTCTCGACAACGAAGCCCGGGATCGGCAGCTCGCCGTCCTCCCACAGCAGGTACAGCAGCACCCCCTGCGCCCCCAGAGCCACCACCAGCCCCAGATTGACCAGCCAATGAAGCCCGCCCAGCAGACATTTCCACCAGGGACGGACCGGGGCTGGGCTCGGCGTGCTCATGGGAAAGCGTTATGGCGCCGATTTTCCGGCAGACGAAGGAGCGGATGGCGCAGGAGAGGCGGTCTCGGTCCCGCCCGAAGAAGTCCCCGCGGGCTTTGGGGACGCATCCGGAGCGGGGGCCACGGGAGCGGACTTCGCCGGGGAGGCAGCAGACGTGTCAGCAGGCTGACCGGAACCCTCGGCGGGCAGCGGCAGGGGCTGGGCCTTTTCCACGGCCTCGGGCGTGTCCGGCAGCGTGGGCGCATCCTTGACAAAGGTCAGCGTGAAGAGCGCGTCGATCATCGGCTGGGTCAACTCGAAAGCCAGTCCCGTAGCCGGAGAGCCGCCGAGCTGGAAGTTCGCCCGCTCGCGCAGGCCGAAGTCGTACTCGCGCTTGGTGGTCGCCCCGTCCTGGCTGCCGGGCAGGAAGTAGTCCACGCTCAGTCGGTAGCGCCAGGTCTTGGCCGGCCAGGCCGAGAAGGGCTTGTCCTCGTAGGAGGCGACCCGGAAATTCTCCAACTGGTCGATCAGGTTGAGCGCAGCCTCGCGCTCGGACTCGGGCAGGGAGGCCCAGTGCGTGCTCCAGGTCTCCTTTTGCGTGTCGATCGTGCCCGCCAGCAGTTCGCGGTCGCCGTTCAGGTCCGTCAGCGTAAGTCCAACGACGCGGGCCCCGGCCATGCTCTGGTCGAGCACGCGGCTGCGGTAGGTAAGCGGATCGGACTTGATCAGGGGCAGGATCATGGCCCCGACCTCATAGACGAAAGGCTCGGAGGCCAGCTTCGCGTAAAGCTTCTGGCTGGCGCTCTTGTCGATGCCCAGCAGAAGCGTCTGCTCGGAGCCGCCGCGCAGGGTGACGCGCCAGCCGGGGTCCGCCAGCCCCCACTGCTCCAGGTCCTTGCCGGAGGGAGCGTCGGAGGCGAAGGCCTTGGCCTCGAGCGTACGCAAGGACATCAGCAACTGGCCGATCACCTCCGCGTCGGCGGGCTGGGTGACGATCTTGCCCCCGGCCTCCTTGCGGAAAATCTGCCAGCTCGCCTTTTCGTCGGCCTGGCGCTTTTCGAGCTTCTGGAGAGTCAGGCTCTTGCCGTCCTCGGTGATCTCGATCGCATTGACCTGCGTCGGATCGAAGACGAAGAACTGCCGCTGGCGCAGCCGGTCCGCCGGATTGGTCAGGCGCTCCAGCGGCTTTTGCTCGACGGTAAAGATCGTGGCCGAGGCCGGGTCGTTCTCCAACCGGGCGTAGCGCTGTGGTGACTCGCCCTCGGGGACATCTCCAACCGGACCGCCCACCAGCAGCGTGCGGCGGCGGTTGTTACCGCCGAGGGTGACACGCATGTACGGCTGGGCAAAAGCGGCGTTCTCGCCGCCGGGGGGCAGGTCGCGCACGATGTGGACCGAACGCAGGGCGGTGAGCAGCCCGAGGGCGGCGTCCACCTTGGCGTTGTCGGCGCGCACGCGGATGGGCGACTCCAGCCACCAGTTGTCCCCGCTCTCCTCAAAACGGTAACGCTGCTCGCCCTGCTCGATGGTGAGCGAGCGCACCTCAAAGAGCGGAATGTCGAACACCCGGTCGCTGCGCAGGTCGGCCAGGCCGATGGTGATGGCCTTGAGCAGCTCGTCGCTGACCACAAGCACGGCGTTGCCGTCTGGCGGGAGCAGATAGACGCGCTTGCCCAACTGCGTGGGCGAGCCGATTTTGAGCGAAACTTCCTTCTCGCCCATCTTGTAGCTCAGGATGATGGACGGGTCCTCCAGGCCAAAATCGGCCAAGGTCTGCCCGCTGCGCTTGATCTCGTCCAGCGGGATGGTGACCTCCTTTTCCAGGAACTGAAGCTGGGTCAGGATGCGCTGGATGGCGTTGTCATTGGCAGGCCAGACGTAGGGGCTGGTGATCTCCCAGCCGGTGCGGGTGCGGGCGATGACGCGCTCCTCCTGCCGCTGGGCGGTTTTGACCTGGATGCGGATCTGGTCCACGCCCGAAGCGTTGGAGAGGATGTTGACCGTCTCCTGCAGGTACGCGTCCTTCGGGTCGGACTGCTTTTCGAGGACGTAAATCCAGTAGAACGCCGCCAGGTTGAGGAAGACCAGTACGAGGGTGAGTTTCAGGCGCATGGGCGGTGAAGAGAGTTAGCGGCGGCGGATGAGCGTGATGGTGACCCCGAGCAAAGCAACCGCGCCGGGTAGGATCAAGAGGTTAAGCCCCGTGTCGATCAGGTCCTGACGGCTGAGGCTGAGCTTGTATTTTTCCAGTTTGCGGGGCTCGATGTTGACCAGCGAGTCCTGGTCGAGAATCCAGTGGATCAGGTTGTGGAAGAGCGTTTCGTTCGCCGCCGCGGGGAAGCGGTTGTTGCTGAACATCCCGGCGTTGCCGAAAACCACGAGCTTGCCGCCTGGGATGTTTAATCCGAAGCGACTCCCGGCGGAGCGCTCGGAAACCATGGCGATGGGCACCGGCCCCTCCAAGTCCGTCTCCTCGTTGTACTGGATCGGCTGGCGCAGGTAGTCGCGCTCGGCCCAGCTGTTGGGCGAGGAAGCCATCAGCGGCGTGATCTCCAAGCTGTTGTCGATGGGCGCGCCCAGGTCCGGGCGCACCGGACGGCTCAACCCGACGAGCACTTTGAGCTGGTTGTCGCGGAGAATCTTCGTCACCGGGTGCTCGGTAAAGTTGCCCACCAGCGAGTCCCCCTCGGAGGCGATGAACTCGTTGGAAGCCTCCAGCACGAGCATGTCGTCGGACATCAGGCCCCAGTCGTAGAAAAGCTCGTCCATCCCGTGGGGGTGGCCCGGCTCCAGCAAGACCAGCATCCGGCCGTTTTCCTCGGTCAGGTAGCGGCGCAGCTTCTCCTGCTCGGGCGGCAGGAGCTGGGTCTGCGGCCCGGCGACGATGACCAGCCCGGCGTCCTCGGGCACCTTCGGCACCTCCATCAGGTCGAGCGCCTCCTGTTTAAAATTGCGCTGGCGCAGGTAATACGAGACGCGCGAAAAGCCCCGCAGCGGGTCCACGTCGGCGGGCTGCATTTCCCCGTGGCCGACGAGGTGGTAAATGGTCTTGGCGTTCTGGTTGGTCACATCGAGGATGGCCGAGGTAAAGGCCTGCTCGCCCTGGAACGCGCTCACCCCGCCCTCTTCGATCTTCCACAGATCCGGCGGAAGCACCTGCTTGTAGCGGTCCCCGGAGGTGACGACGATGACGTTGTCCTGATCCGGGCTGATCCCGAACTTGTTCACCAGCTCCTGCGCCTTTTCGCTCTGGCGGTAAACATTGACGTACTCCACGTCGATCATGGGCTTGCCGGTCTTGCCCTGACTGGCCAGCGCGTACTCGCGCAACAGGCGGCTGACCTGCCGGAACATAAACCGTGTCTCCTCGCGGGCAGACTCCGGCGGTGTGGTCACGATAATGCGCACCGGCTCGCGGATTTGCTCAAGGTAGGCCAGGGTCTCGGCCGAAAGCGAGTAGCGGTTGTTACTCGTGAGATCGTAGCGCTCGAACGAGCGTGAGGCGATGTAGTTCACCGCCCCCACCAGCGTGATAAACAAACAAATCTGCACCAGCCGGTTGATCCGCAGGACCCAGCGCGCGTAACTGAACTCTTCCATTCTGCTCATAACGGGTCAGGCCTTGGATTCGACGACGAGCGTGGTGATGCCCAGCAGGAGGGCGGCGTTACTGAGGTAGAGGATAAACGGGCGGGTATCGATCACCCCCCGGCTGAAGTCCTCCAGGTGTTTGAAGGTACGGATGTACTCCAGCGGCGATTCCAGCCACGTCATCCAGGTGTAGTCCTGGATCGGCAGGCGCAGTAGGAGTTGTCCGCTGATGATGATGATAAAGAGCAGGCTGAAGCAGAGCATGCCCGCCACCAACTGGCTGCGGGTCAGGCTGCTGGCAAAAATCCCCAACGCGATGTAGAGCGCTCCGCTCAGCGCAACAAAGAGGTAACCCCCGAGCATTGGCGCGGGCTCCAGCACAACCGCCGTGTCCGCCGTGCTTTCCAGTCCCAAGGCTGCGATGAAGGGGTAGCAGATCGTCAGCCCCCACAGGAGCAGGTAAAAGACGTACGCCCCGAGGAACTTGCTCAGGACGATCTGGAGGGCCGTGGCCGGGGTCGTCATGAGCGTCTCCAGCGTACCCAGACGGCGCTCCTCGGCGATGGAGCGCATGGTCAGCAACGGCACCATGAAAAAGACCGGAATCCAGAAGACCTGGAAAAACAGCACGGACGGGGGCAGGTCGCCCTCACGCGCGCCCGCCTCGTTTAACACGAGCAGGTAGATCAGCCCCATCAGCAGCAGAAACAGCACCGAGGCCACATAGGTGGCCGGCGCGATCAGCAGCATCCGGAGCTCATGGGAAAACAGGGTCAAAAAATGTCGCATCGGTGCAGGGTCTCAGGACTGGGCGGAAGCCTCGGCGGGCGTTTTTTCCGGGGCTTTGTCGTCCTTGCCCGTAGGCAGGGTCTCGTCCCAGCTGCGTTTGGTGGCGGACATGAAGATGTCCTCCAGGTTCGGCTGCAGGCGGGCCACCTCGTGGATGCGGGCCCGGCGCGCGCGCAGCGCGTCGATAAAGCTTTCGGTCAGGTCGAGGCGCGAGGGGGCTTCCATCAGATACTCGCAAATGTCCCCGGACTCGGAGGAACTCTCCAGCGCCAGCTCGGGGCTGACCGTGGGCAATAGCTCGCCCATCCCGTCCGGCTCCAGGCTCGTGCGAACCCGGTAGCGGGTCATCGGCATGAACTGCTCGCGCAGGCTCTGGGAGGTGCCGTTGGCCACCACACGGCCCTGGTTGATGATAATGACCTTGTCGCAGCAGATTTCGATCTCGGGCAGGATGTGACTGGAAATGATCACCGTCATATTCCCGCGCAGGGTGTCGATCAGGTTGCGGATGCTCAGGATCTGGTGCGGGTCCAGGCCGATGGTCGGCTCGTCCATCACGATGACGTCCGGCTTGGCCAGGATGGCGTCGGCGATGCCCACACGCTGGCGGAAGCCCTTCGAGAGCGTCCCGATCAGGCGACGGCGGGGCTTGCGGTGCAGTTCGCACACCTCCATCGCCTCCTCCACCCGGTCGCGAATGAGGCGGGCGGGGATCTCCTTCAACCGTGCCCGGTAGCGCAGGTACTCGATCACGCGCATGTCCTCGGGCAGCGGGTTGGACTCGGGCATGTAGCCGATGTGCTTTTTCACCTCGCCGGACTGGCTGGCCACGGGCAGTCCGCACACGCGCACGATGCCCGAGGTGGCGGGCATGATACCGCAGATGATCCGCATGGTCGTGCTCTTACCAGCCCCGTTGGGGCCGAGAAAGCCGACGACCTGGCCGTGCGCGACTTCGAAACTGATGCGGTCGATCGCCTTGCGCGGGCCGTAACGCTTCGTCAGATCAAGGACTTCAATGGCTGGTTGCTCTGGTTCCAAGGATAGTGGTTTAGACTCGTTTCAGGCGAAAGGGTTCAACAGCCGTTGCGGCTGTGTATCCCCCCACTTTGAGGGATCAAAGCGCCCGCTGGCAACCCCAGAAAACCCCGATTCTCGGGACGGGCGAAAGGAGACCGAGAGCCGGGCAAACTTCTTTTTTTCCCTCACCAAGGCACAAAGATGCACAAAGGCACGTGGGGTTGTGAGCGTGGCTGCTTTTCAATCCCTCTCTGTGTGCTCCGTGTCCTCTGTGTGAGAAAAAGGGATTTCACACGGAGGGCACGGAGCACACAGAGGTAAAAATTAAACAAGAGAGCGGTCAGCTTGCTCCCCTTTGTGCAGCTTTGTGCCTTGGTGAGAGCTATAAACCGATCTCGCCACAGCCCTGACGCCCTGCCCTCAGCGCCCGCCCCTGCCCGTCGCCCTGCGCCAGGCCTCGGCCAGGCCTAGCAGGCTCAGGTGCGGAATGTAGTCGATGGGCTCGTCCGACTGGCCGTGCCAGACGACAGTCCCGCCGCCGGTAGCCAGCACCGGGGGCGGCTCCTCCCCGCGAGCGGCAAACTCCTCCCGCGAACGCGCCAGCAGGGCCCGGATCATCCCGCCGTAGCCAACCACACAGCCGAGCTTCATGGCGTCGCGGGTCGAGCGGCCAATCCGGCCGGGGTCCTTCAGCTCCTCCAGACTGAGTTCGGGCAGGAGGGCGGTTTTCTCGTGTAAGTACTTGGTCATCATGGCCGGACCGGGCGCGATGATGCCCCCGATGTAGCCCTCCGCCCGCGTCACCAGGTCAAAGGTCGTGGCCGTGCCGGTGTCGATCACAATGGCGGGCGCGCCGCAGACGACCTGCGCGCCAATGCCGTTGGCCAGGCGGTCCGGGCCGACTTCTGGCGGGTTCGGGTAGCTGATGGAAAGCCCCGGGCAACAGGCGTGGTCCAGCCGCACCGCCGCGGTGACCCCGGCCTCACGCAGGCAGGTTTCCAACTCGGCGGTGGCCGTCGGCACGACCGAGCAGTACGCCACCCCCTCAAAATCCCCCGCCGTCAGCCGCTCGGGCAGGAGCCGGGCAAGCTCGAGCGTGGGCAGGTCCTCCGTCCGGGAGACATTCTCCCCCTCGACCCGCCCCAGGTGCAGCCGGGTGTTGCCAATATCGATGCACAAAAGACTCATCATTGTTTCCTCAAGGTGACATCCCCCGCCGCGAACAGCCGCTCCTGCCCGTCGGGCAAGCGGAGCCGGAGGGTGCCCGTCTCATCGATGCCGAGGTAGTCGCCGGAAATGTCCCCGTCGGTCAGCGAAACCGTGACCGGTCGCCCGACCAGCGCGTCGTGGCACGGCCACTGCTCGCGGAAGGTTTCGCGATAACGATCCTCCAGAAAGGCGTCGCTCGCCCGCTGGAGGGCAACGATCAGCTGCGCCGCCGTGGCGTTGAGGTCGAAGGGCCGCCCCGCCGCCTCCCGCAGGGAGCTGGCCAGCGGGCGCACATCGGGCGGAAAGCTTTCCGGCAAGCTGTTGACGTTCAGCCCGATGCCGAACACCAGATCGC
This sequence comes from Verrucomicrobiota bacterium JB024, assembly GCA_030673825.1. Taxonomy (GTDB): domain Bacteria; phylum Verrucomicrobiota; class Verrucomicrobiia; order Opitutales; family Cerasicoccaceae; genus Ruficoccus. Next base: position 18,453 of record JAUTCS010000078.1, read on the forward strand.
GCAGCATCTCGGAGTCCGACCGGGCCTCGGTCAGCATCCCGGCCACTTTTTTGCCCTCCCAGTGCAGGTCGTTGGGCCATTTGACCTTGAGATCGACGCCGCACAACTCGTTGACCGCCAAGCAGGTCGAGAGCCCCATCCAAAGGGTAAACGTCTGCATCCGCACCGGCGGGAGCTGGGGCCGCAGGGCCAGGCTCAGGGTCAGGTTGCCGGGGTCCTCGCTGAACCACGCCCGTCCGCGCCGCCCGCGCCCCGCGCTCTGGCGTCCCGCCACCACGACGAAGGGCGTATGCTCGCCGTCGGCCAACAGGCGCTCGGCTTGGGTGTTGGTGCTGTCGGTCTCTGCCAGGTAATGCAGGTGCGCCGGGCAGGCCAGCCGCAGCAGGTGCGCCCCGAGCAACGCCGGGTGGAGGCCCTCGGGAGTTGTCTCCAATCGGTAACCTTTATTGCGCACCGCCTCGAAAGCAAACCCCTCTGTGCGGAGCCGCTCCAGCCGCCCCCAGACCGCCGCCCGGGAGACGCCGGTATCCTCCGCGATGGTCGCGCCGGAGACGTAGTCGCCGTCGGCGGCGAGAAAAGCGGCCAAAATGTCTGCGTCGCAAACCTCACCCATGGCTGCTCCAGTCCAGGCCGATGTCCATCCAGCGGCTGCGGTGCACGACCGCCCCGCTGGAGACGAAGTCCAGCCCGAGCGACGCGAGGGACTTGGCATTGGCCTCGTTGATCCCGCCGCTGGCCTCGGTCCAGGCCTGGTCGCCGATCAGGGCCACGGCTTCGCGCAGGCCCTTGGTGGTGAAATTGTCGAGCAGGATGACGTCCGCCCCGGCTTCCAGCACGGGCGGGATCTGGTCCATCCGGTCCACCTCGACCTCGATCGCCAGATCCGGACGCCGCTCCTTCGCGGCCCGCACGGTCGCCGCCAGGCGCTCCCCGGCGCTGGCGTCATTGGCCGCGAGGTGGTTGTCCTTCAACATGATGCGGTCGAAAAGTCCCAGCCGGTGGTTCCAGTCGCCACCCACGGCCACGGCGTACTTTTCCAGCATGCGAAAGCCCGGTGTGGTCTTGCGCGTGTCAAGCAGACGCGGCCCATTTTGTCCCAATAAGGTGACATAATGCGCCGTCGTGGTGGCAATCCCGCTGAGGCGCTGGAGAAAGTTCAGCATCACGCGCTCGGCCCGCAAGATGGTCCCGACCGGGCCGCTGATGCGGCCGATCAGCGCCCCCTCGTCCAATGGGGTGCCGTCGCTCGCGGTCGGGCTCCAGGTGCAGCCGCCGCCGTAGGACTCCAGAATCATCGGCACCAGCCGCAGCCCGCACAGGCGCATGGGCTCGCGGGCGACCAGTTCGACCGTGCCGGGGGCCTCCGCCGCCAGCAGCTCGGTGGTGGCGTCGCCGCCTGGCTGGGCCGGCTTGCGTAGCCCGGCCCCGTCCAGGTCCTCGTCCCGGGCCATCTCGATCAGACGCCGCAGCCAGGCGGGGTCCAGTTCTTCCCAGCTTAACCGGCGCAGCAGGTGCTCAGCGTGCCTCTGAGGTTTGCTCATGCCCCATTTCGCTAAGTCAACCCCGCCCCCGGCGCAAGCCCATTGCATTCGCAAAACAGCTCTCGCCCGCCCCTTCCAGCCTCTCACCCGGCTGCGAGCGTTGCCGCCCGGGCTCGGAGCGTCCCTGCTGAACCCCTTATGCGCCTTGCAAACTCGCCGATATGGGTAAAACTTATCCGCACCCTCCCCTTTTCTTAATCATTATGGACACCGGCATCGACCAGGGCACACTCAGCGGCATTGTCGCCGTCATCGCGGGCATCGGCCTGAGCGCCGCCGCCGGTTTCCGCGTTTTTATTCCGATGCTCGTCCTGAGCATCGCGGGCAGGAGCGGCGCCATCGAGCTCGGGGACAGCTTCCAGTGGCTGGAGAGCTGGCCCGCGCTGCTCGCCCTGTGCACCGCCACGGTGGCCGAAGTCGCCGCCTACTACATCCCGTGGGTGGACAACGCGCTGGACAGCATCGCCACTCCGGCGGCGCTGGTAGCCGGCACGGTCATCTCCGCGGCGGTCCTGCCGGACATCAACCCCGGCGTTAAGTGGACGCTCGCGGCCATCATGGGCGGCGCCCCCGCGGGCGTGGTCCAGGCCGGGACGGTCCTGACGCGTGGGACCTCGACTGCTACCACCGGCGGCATGGGCAACCCCATCGTCTCCACCGTGGAGGCGGGTAGCTCGCTGGTCACGGCCATCCTCGCGCTGGTCATCCCCATCCTGATCGGGATCATCGTGCTGTGCATCGTCCTGTGGCTGTGCGTGAAGCTGATCAAACGCTTCCGGCGCAACCACCCGCCCCGTCCCAGCGGAGCGGCAGCCACGTGAATTAAATCGGGCGCTTCCGAATAAACGCCAAAGGGCTCAGAGCCTTGATCCCCCGGATCGCACTACCTCACCGGCACGATGGCCATGCCCAGATCTTCGTCCCAGGCTGGCTGGAGGGGGAGGTAGAGGTCGCGGCCCGCGACATTGAGGCGCAGGTAGAGCGTGTCCCGTTTCCCGACATCGGCACTCACTGTGCCATCCGCGGCCAGCGGCCAGGTGTTCGTGCTGACCTGCTCGATGGAAGCGTTCAGTCCCGGCAGTTCGTACTCCTCAAACTCCGCCCACTGGCGACCGGCCTCGACGGGATCGAGCGTGTCGTCCTCCAGCGCGTCAACTTTCTCTCCCAGCCGGACCCACTCGTCGATGTAGGCGGGCATCGACTGCAGGAAGCTACGGTCCGCCTTGACCTGCTTGTAGTGGTCGTAGCTGGAGCTGCTGCTGGAAATCTTGCCCATCTGCCGCTCCCACCTGTCGAGATCGGCCCGGAGCGCGCCCACGATCTGATCGACCTGATAGAGCCGGGCGTTTTCAACGGTGTGCCGGAAGTCGTTGACCAGCCGCTCGTTCGTGTCCTTGCGCACGGGATACTGGTAAACCCGCGTCGAGGAATCGGCCCCCGGCGGTGTCTGATAGCGAAACTCGCCCCCGCCCACCGCGACCGGAAAGGCATAGCGCAGGCGGTCGAGCTCGGCCTCTAGTGCCTCTTTCTGCTCGGCCAGCTCATCCTGCCCGCTGTCCAGGTGCATGAGGCATTTGAAAAGCATGAGCTGCCGCTCCATCGTAGCCCGTTGGTCGCTACTGAGCGGAGTGGCTTGCACGAGCACCGGGCTCCCGCTCAGATACTGACTCACGTCCGGGTAGCTGATCCGGTACTGTCCGCCCGAGGCCTGCTCAGTTGTCGTCTTGCTCGGGGCGGTCTCGGTGTCGGACTGCCCCTTGATGCGCTCGACCAGATCCTGCCCCCAGCTCTTCGGCTCCGATTCCTGCCCGGCGGGCGCAGTCTCTTCGGGAGAGCCCGAGGCGGTCTCCTCCTGCTGGCGCTGCCAGTTCATACCGACGGCAAGCCCGATGATAACCAGGACGGCAAATACGAGAAGTGCTTTAAACATAGGATAAAACAGTGAAAGGATAGGTGCTCAGGGCTTTCCCAAGAGCAAGGATGACGAATGGACGCGTGATGATTTTATCGACAAGCTGTCACCCAAAGGCAAGCCACCAATCGCACGCCAGCCCCTTCCCCGGACAAAACGAGGCCCAATTATACCCTTTTCAACAAAGATTAATAAGCGCGGACATGTGGCGCGGCCCCCTTCATCTATCTGGCCACTGCCATGCAGCGGCAGGCCCGGCAATGATCAGGCATTCTGATACACCCACCCGCGATTGCCCGCAAAAAAGCTCCCGGCACAAGACCGGGAGCCATTAGCATCAAACAGGAATCGTAAAAACCGGAAAAAATCGTCCGCCACGATTAACCTTGCGCGGCGACGAGGGCTTCCTTCGTCAACTGCGTGATCTCGGCGAACTTACCCGCCTTGACCAAGTCGCCCGCCACGAACCACGAACCGCCCACGGCCAGCACGCTCTTGAGCGCCCAGTAGCCCGGGGCCTTGGCCAGGTCGATCCCGCCGGTGGGGACGAACTTCACGCCTGTGTGGCCAAAGGCAGCCGTCAGCGCCTTGAGCATCTTTGCCCCGCCCGCCGGTTCCGCCGGGAAGAATTTCAGCACCTTGCAGCCGAGGTTGAGCCCACGGCTGACCTCGCTCGGGGTGCAAATGCCCGGTGTGATCGGGCAGCCTGCCTTGTGTGCGGCGGCCACCACGGCCTCGTCCAGACCGGGGGCGACGAAGAACTGCACGCCCATGTCGGCCAGCGGCTGCACCGTGGCCGGGTCGAGCACCGTCCCGGCACCGACCGTCATGTCCGGAAATTCCTTGATGATGGCGGCGATAACTTCCTTGGCGGCGGGATTGCGCAGGGTGACCTCGATCAGGTTCAGCCCGGCCTCGCGCAGCGCGGCGGCGGTTTTCAGGCCCGATTCCACGTCTTCGAGGACGGCGACGGGCAGCAGGCGTTTCTGTTGAAGCAGGGTTACGGCAGGATGTTCACTCATGGGTTTGAATTTTTCTTTGACAATATGAAATCATCTGTTTTTTATCGCAAGCGAAAATTTAGCCATGCCCACACCTAAGACCAACCCCGATAGCGAATCCGCCCCCCTCTATGATTTCGGGGTGCTGCGGGCGCTGCGCAAACGCGAGTCGCTCACGCTGGAGCAGGTGGCCGAGCGTTCGGGCGTGTCGGTGGCGGTCATCTCGAAGCTGGAGCGCAACCAGTCCAGCGCGGAGCTGGAAACGCTCTACCGGCTGGCGCGTGTCTTCGGCATGAGCGCGGCGGAGCTGCTCGGGCTGGCTGAGGCCCGCCTGGCGCACGAAGTGAAAGCCGAAGGGTATGAGCATGACGGCTTCGCATTCAGCCGCATCACCTACGGAAAGGCGAGAGTGTTCTACGGCCGCGCCGTCAAAGGCAGCCGCATCACCCGCCCCGAGATGCACCACGACGACTTCGAGACCTGCTGGGTGCTGAAAGGCAAGATCCGTCTCAACCTCCCCTCCGAAACCCGCGTGATCAAGGCCGGACGCGCCCTCCAGTTCGACGCCATCCTTGAGCATTCCTACGAGGCGCTCGAAGACTCCGAGCTCATCCTCATGCATCTGCGCAAGGAAAACCGCTTCTAGCGGACGCTTCTTTTACCAAAACGCAACTCCGGCAGTTCGTCGCGCCCTCGCCCCGCCCCTTTTATCAAATCCGAGAAAAATAACTTCCGATGAACATCGACACCACCCTCACCCCCGCTTCGCTCAAGCCCGCCCTCGACCGGTTCTGGGACATCTCCGGCCAGAAGATCAAGCTGATCGAGGCCGAATACGATACGGCCAAGGGCTCGCCCGTCTTCACCGTCGAGGGCAAGTATACCACACGCGGCTGGACGGAGTGGACGCAGGGCTTCCAGTTCGGCTCCGCCATCTTGCAGTTCGACGCGACCGGCGACGAAAGCTTCCTGAAGTACGGACGCGAGCAGACGCTCGCCGTCATGGCCCCGCACATCACCCACAAGGGCGTGCACGACCACGGCTTTAACAACGTCTCCACCTACGGCAACCTGCGCCGCCTCATGCGCGAGGGTAAAATCCCCGCCAACGAGTGGGAGATGAATTTTTATGAAATGGCCCTGAAAGCCTCCGGCGCGGTCCAGGCCATGCGCTGGAGCCCGAACGACAAGGGCGGCTACCTCTACTCCTTTAACGGGCCGCACTCGCTCTTCGTCGATACCATCCGTACCATCCGCGCCGTCGAGATGAGCTGGCTCCTCGGGCACAGCCTGCTGACCGACAACGACGCCCCCATCAACCTGCTGAAGCGCTCCCTCAACCACGCCCGCTCCACCGCCGCCTACAACATCTTCTACGGCGAGGGCCGCGACAAGTACGACGAGTGGGGCCGCACCGCCCACGAGGCCATCTTTAATATCAACGACGGCGCCTTCCGCTGCCCCAACGCGCAGCAGGGCTTCTCCGGGTTCACCACCTGGACGCGCGGCCTGTCCTGGGCCATGCTCGGCTTCCCCGAGCAGCTGGAGCTCGTCGCCGAGGTGTCGGACGCCGCGCTGGAGCCCCTCGGAGGCCGCGCAGAGGTCGAGGCCTTCCTCCTCAAGGCCGCCAAGGCCACGAACGACTTCTTCATCGCTAACACCGCCTCCGACGGCATCCCCTACTGGGACACCGGCGCGCCCAAGCTGTATCAGCTCGGCAACTACACCGAACGCCCCGCCGATCCGTTCAACGACTGGGAGCCGGTCGATTCCTCCGCCGCCGCCATCGGCTGCCAAGGCCTGCTTCGCCTGGGCAAGTACCTCAAGGACAAGGGCGAGGCCGCCGACGGCGAGCGCTATTGGCAGGCCGGGCTCACCTCGCTTAAGACACTGCTCGACGAGCCCTACCTCTCCACTGACGAGAAGCATCAGGGCCTGACCCTGCACAGCATTTACCACGAGCCTAACGGCTGGGACCACGTCCCCGCCGGGCAGAAAATCGCCTGTGGCGAGTCCTCCATGTGGGGCGACTACCACATGCGCGAAGCCGCCCTGCTCGTCACCCGCATGCTCAAAGACGAGCCTTACTACCGCTTCTTCAACTAAGGCGCCCTCCCGCGCACACCGCTTCAGCCGACGCACGTAACCTGTATTTAAAAAATGGATACACGCTCGCAATGGCTGGCTCATCTTCAGACAATGGGCAAGCCCGTCCTCGAAGCCCTGGCCGCAGGGCGTCTGAGGAGCGATATGCCTGTCGAGGAAGCGCCCGGCTGTCAAAGCCCGCGCGGCGGATGTACCCACCTGGAGGCGGTCGCCCGCCTGTTGGTCGGGATCGCTCCCTGGCTAGAGCTGGAGGCGGACCTGTCGGAACCCGAAAAAACCTTGCAGGCGCAGTTTCGAGCTCTGGCCCGCCGGGGCCTGGCCAACGCGGTCGATCCGAAGTCACCGGATTGCCTGAATTTCTCGGGCGAACCCCAGGCACTGGTGGACGCGGCCTTTCTCTGCCAGGCCATGCTCCGCGCCCCGCAACAGCTCTGGCACAGCCTGGACGAGCTAACTCGCCAGCGCCTGGTGATGGAGATCACGGCGACCCGGAAGATCACCCCGTCCGAAAACAACTGGCTGCTGTTTTCCGCCATGATCGAGGCTTTCCTGTGCATGGCCGGAGCGGAGTGGGAAATCGAGCCGGTCGAGCACGCCTTCAACCGTCACGAGGAATTCTACCTCGGCGACGGCATGTACGGTGACGGCCCCAGCTTCCACTGGGATTATTACAACAGCTACGTCATTCAGCCCATGCTGCTGGACACCGTAACCCACTTTCGCCAAAGCAACGACCCGCGCATCCCCACGCCCTGGAAGGAGAAATGGCCCACCGTCCTGGCCCGCGCCCAGCGCTATGCGCTGATGCAGGAGCAGTTGGTTTCGCCCGAGGGAACATTCCCGCTGACGGGCCGCTCCATGTGCTACCGCACCGGGGCCTTCCAGACACTCTGTCAAGTGATCCTGCTCAACGCACTGCCAGACACCCTGCCCTATGGCCAAGCGCGTACCGCTCTCACCGCCGTGATGGAGCGTGTGCTCGGCGCTCCCGGTACTTACGACGACGGGGGCTGGCTGCGATTGGGCATCGTCGGCCATCAGCCACAGGCCGCCCAAAACTACATCAGCACCGGCAGCCTCTACCTGGCTTCCACCATTTTCCTTCCGCTCGGGCTCGCTCCCGGGCACCCCTTCTGGACCGACCCTTCCCTGCCTACCACCTCTCAACGACTCTGGGCGGGCGAAAACATCCAACCCTACACCCCGTCCGACCTTTAACCACCACCGACCATGAGCGCACAACCGCTGACCGACTTCTCCCGCCTGTGCATCCACACGATCACGCACAAGCCCTGGAGCCTCAAGGAAACCACCGACGCCTTCGCCCGTGAGGGCGTGCCCGGCATCACCGTCTGGCGCGACGCCGTCAAGGACATGACGCACGAAGACGCCGGGAAGATGATCCGCGACAAGGGCCTTGAAATCGTCTCGTACTGCCGCGGCGGGTTCTTTCCCGGCAAGACCGAGGCTGAGCGCGCCGCCGCCATCGCCGACAACGAAAAATGCATCGACGAGGCCGCCGCCATCGGCGCCCCGCTGATTGTGCTCGTCGTGGGGGCCGTGCCCGGCATCCCACTGCCGGTTGCCCGCCAGCAGATCGCCGATGGCATCCGCGCCGTCCTCCCCCGCGCGAAAGACAAAGGCGTCAAACTCGCCATCGAGCCGCTGCACCCGATGTACGCCGCCGAACGCTCCGCGGTCAACTCGATGAAGCAGGCCAACGACATGTGCGAAGCCATTGCCGACGACCACTGTGGCGTCGCCGTGGACGTGTACCACCTGTGGTGGGACGACATGCTCAAGGCCGAGATCGAACGTTGCGCCGCGCTGGACAAGCTTTTCGCCTTCCACATCTGCGACTGGCGCAGCCCGACGGAAGATTTTCTTCTGGACCGCGGCCTGATGGGCGAAGGCGTGATCAACATCCGCGAGATCCGCTCCTGGGTAGAGGCCACCGGCTACAAGGGCTACAACGAAGTCGAAATCTTCTCCAACCGCTGGTGGAAGGAAGACCAGGACAAGTTCCTGGCCAAGATCAAGGACGCCTATCTCCAGTATTCATAATCTGGATACATAAAGCATCAACTCACGCACTTTAAAACCACAAACCATTACCAACACACTCCCGATAACCATGAAGACACACAAAGTTGGCATCATCATGAACGGCGTTACGGGCCGCATGGGCACGAACCAGCACCTGCTCCGCTCCATCGACGCGATCATAAAGCAGGGCGGCGTCAAGATCAGCCCGAACGAAGTCATCATGCCCGCCCCCATCCTGGTCGGCCGCAACGAAAACAAGCTCAAGCACCTGACCGAGATCAGCAGCGTCAAGGAGTACACCACCGACCTTGACAGCGTGATGAACGACGAGCGCTTCAGCATCTACTTCGACTCGCAGGGCACGCTCCAGCGCTTCGACGCGGTGAAAAAGGCCGCCGAGGCCGGCAAGCACGTTTACTGCGAGAAGCCGACCGCGATCAAGACCGAGGACGCCTATGAGCTGTACAAGATCTGCCGCGACGCGGGGGTCAAAAACGGCGTCGTTCAGGACAAGCTCTGGCTGCCCGGCCTGCTCAAGTTCATGCGCCTGAAGGAAAACGGCTTCTTTGGCGACATCCTCAGCGTGCGCGGCGAGTTCGGCTACTGGGTCTTCGAGGGCCACACCATCCTGGCCCAGCGCCCCTCCTGGAACTACCGCAAGGAAGACGGCGGCGGCATGGTCGTCGATATGCTCTGCCACTGGCGCTACGTGATCGACAACCTCTTCGGCCCGGTCAAGAGCGTCTCCTGCCTGGCCGCCACCCACATCCCCGAGCGCGTGGACGAGCAGGGCAAGCCCTACACGTGCACCGCCGACGACAGCGCCTACTCGACCTTCGAGCTGGAAAACGGCGTCATCTGCCACTTTAACTCCTCGTGGAACGTACGCGTGCGCCGCGACGACCTGCTGACCATGCAGGTGGACGGCACCAAGGGCAGCGCCATCGTCGGCCTGCGCGACGTGTGGATCCAGCACTACGGCAACACGCCCAAGCCCATCTGGAACCCCGACATCCCGCAGCCCATCGACTTCTACAACGGCTGGAGCAAGGTGCCCGAGCAGGAGAACTTCGACAACGCCTTCAAGGTGCAGTGGGAGCTGTTCCTGCGCCACGTGGTGCTCGACGAGCCCTTCCGCTGGACCCTGCTGGAGGGCGCCAAGGGCGTCCAGCTGGCCGAGTACGGCATCAAGAGCAGCGACGCCCGCCAGTGGATCGAACTGCCGGAACTGAAAGCGTAGGTCCCTGTCTTTATCCGGTCACCCGCATAAGTATTGGACACAAGGAAAGCCTTGCCCATGGCAGCCGTCATGGGCAAGGTGATCCTCGTCCCAAACCCTTATCAACACCGGATAAATCCACCTATGAAATCACCGCACCTCCTTCTCGCCGGCGCCGCCGCGGCCGCGCTTTTCACGATCTCCATGCCCGCTCATGCCCAGCTGGCCACGCCGGAGACCGCGCCCGCCCCCATCCCCATGCCGGCGGAAGACCCCCGCATGGCCATGATCCAGCAACAGCTTGAGCAGCTGGAGAGCCAGGGCGCCTCGGCGACCGAACTCATGCTGATCGAGACCATGGCCTACTATCAGCTCGGCATGAGCGAGCAGGCCGCCGAAAAGATCGGCGAGGTCAAGGCCGCCATCCCCGAGCTGGAGAAGACCGACGGTGAGAACTCCGAAAACGCCCGCGCCGCCCGCGCCATCGTCATCATGTCCGAGGCCCAGACCGCCTGGGACAATGACGACCTCACCAAGGCCCAGGACCTGATCGGACAGGCTTTCATGCAGATGCCCGAGATCGCGGTCGGGATCGGCGGCCAGTGGGTCAATGACTACTGGCAGTCCAAGATGATGGAAAACCTGGCCGTCCCGACGGATCAGCCCCTGGGCATCGTCTCCGAGGAGGGCAAAACCGTCACCCTCGCCGACCTGGCCAAGGGCAGCAAGGCCGTTTACCTCGACTTCTGGGCCAGCTGGTGTGCCCCGTGCATGCAGGCCATGCCCGAGCTGAAGGCCCGCGCCGCCGAGTACTCCGCCAAGGGCATCGTCTTCGGCGCGGTTAACCTCGAAGACCAGGCCGCCGCCGCCAAGGTCGCTCAGGACCTCGACATCGCCAGCACCAAGATCAACTGGCTGCTCGAAACCGACGCTTTCGCCCTGTCCGACCTGCTCGGCATCCAGTCCATCCCGCAGGTCGCCCTCATCTCCCCCGAGGGCAAGGTGCTCTGGCTCGGCCATCCCGCCGATCCGGCACTCATGCAGGAGCTCGACCAACTTACCCAGTAACACGGGAGCGTTCTTTTTTCCATCGCCGCGGACGGACGGCCCGGCAGATGGATCGAGAGCTTCCCGTGATTCACACGAAGAACCCACGATCCATTTGCCATGAATAACGAAAAGACTTCCAAACCCGTCGCACTTGTGACCGGCGGCAGCCGAGGCATCGGCTTCGGCTGCGCCGAGCACCTGGCCAAGGCCGGATTCGACCTGGTCATTAACGGTATGCGCCCCGAGGAATCGGTGGGCGACGCGCTGAAGGCCCTGCAGGACCTCGGTGCCCGCACCGCCTACGCCCGCGGCGACATCGGCTCCAAGGAGAGCCGCGAGGGCATCCTCACCGTCGTACGCGAGAGCTTCGGCAAGCTCAACGTGCTCGTCAACAACGCCGGGGTCGCCCCCAAGGAGCGCCTCGACATCCTCGAAGCCAGCGAGGAGAGCTTCGACTACGTCGTGGGCACGAACCTCAAGGGCGCGTATTTCCTCACGCAGGGGGCCGCCCGCTGGATGGTCGAGCAGAAGCAGGCCGACGACGCCTTCCAGGGCGCGATCATCAACGTCAGCTCGATCTCGGCCACGGTCATCTCGGTCAACCGCGGCGAGTACTGCATCGCCAAGGCCGGCCTGTCCATGGCGACCCAGCTTTTCGCCGTGCGCCTGGGCGAGTACGGCATCCCGGTCTACGAAGTGCGCCCCGGCGTCATCAAGACCGACATGACCGCCGGCGTCACGGAAAAGTATGACAAGCTCATCGCCGAGGGGCTGTGCGTGACACCGCGCTGGGGCTTCCCCGACGACATCGGCCGCGCCGTCTCCTCGCTCGCGCGGGGCGACTTCCCCTACTCCACCGGCCAGGTCATTATGGTGGACGGCGGGCTCACCCTGCCGCGCCTCTAGAGCCAGCAGGCACTTGTTTATTCAGAACAAGATTTTCGTTCCATATATACTCAGTCCGAGCCGCCACCCAGCCACGCGCATTTACCCAGCAACGGGAATGCCTGCCGGGGGCGGCTCATTTTTTAGACTGGATTCAGGTGCATAGCAGCGCGCGTATTTGCCGCGCAGAGTCCTCCTTTGTATTTAATTCAACAAATAGCGGGCGGGCGGCGGCACCCCATCGTCCCCGGCGAAGGCCAGCGTCTCGCCGATCCGGTTGAGCCCGAGCCGTATCTCGTGAAAAGCCTCGCCCAGCGCCTTGAAGATCGGCTCCAGGCAAAACTCCCGCGCAAGCGCATGACCGCTGGCCGTGCGGTACTGGCACAAGCCGACCCCTTCATAAAAATCCAGCGAGGGCGCGCCGCGGCGCTGGCGGCGGTGCTCGAAGTGCGCCGGAAAGATACCCGTGAGGAAGAGCAGCCGGTCGGCCAGCTCGACCACGAGAAAAAACCGATCCGCTCCCGCCGAGGCGGCGATCTCGCTCATGCGGTCACCGACGTAGGGGACGTGCAGGTTTGGCGAGTGCTCGCGACGCTCGACCAGATAGGCCAACAGCAGCGAGGCAAGATAATCGGACAGGTCCCGGTCGTCCACACCCCCACGTTTGAGGCTGTGGCGCACGAGCACGTAAAAGTAAAGGGCCGGGGAAACGGCCAACGACTGCGGCGACTCCAGCAGGCGGTGGCGCACGGCCTCCTCGTCCAGCAACGCATCGCGCATAGGCGGGTCGCTCAGCAGCGCGCCCACCGCCTCGCGGGCGGCGGGAGATACCGCAAGCGTCTCCGCCAGGAAACCTTCATCCTCGCGGGTCAGGCACTGTCTGCATCTCGGTAGGACGAGCCGCATAATCATTCCGTTCAGCATAGCTTATGCCAGCCGGCACGGATTGTCAAAAGCCACAGGCCGAACACGACAGCCCCGTTAATGACACAGCTGCCGCAAGGCCCTCACCACACGGACAAAAAAAATCCGCAGGCCCAAAAACCTGCGGATGTGAAAGGGAAAGAAAGGCGTAAGCGGGGCTTACTTAACCTTGTCGTAACCGCCCTTGGCGATCTTCGCGATAACGGCGTAGCTGATTTCCAGTTCCTTGGAGACCTTGTTCATCGAGCTCTCCTTCAGCTTGGCCTTCACGGTGTCGCGCAGCTCCGGGGTGATCTTCGTGCGCTTGCGGCGACCAGTCGGTGTGGTGGCGGCAGCGGCGGCACGGCGGCGGTGCAGACGGATGTTGTACTTTTCGATCAGCGCTTCCACCAGTTCCTTGGGGGAAGCGAAGCCGCTCTGCTTGACGATGGCATCCAGCTTCGCTTGAGCCGCCTTATCTTTTTTCTGCTGCTCCATCAGCTTTTTCTTCTGCTTAGCGAGGCTCTGCTCGGCTTTCTCGATGCGCTTAAGTTCGTTATCAATACTCATAATTAATACCTTTAAAGCAAAAAGGGGTAGGCATAGCCCGATATAACGCAAGCATTTAGTATAATTTATTTTGATCTATAACCAACCAGTCCGATTGCAACTTGCAAATCTATCGCGCCTCACATTAAAGGGAAAAGCGGGCAACACATAGGGAAATACCCCCTTAGTTCCATGCCAATATAACTACTTATGATTAGGATCGTGTGAGACGGCGGGATCCTCTTTCAAATCAAAGATGACCCGCAGTTCTTCGTGATCCTGCGCACTCTCACCTCGACCCCCATGCTTGTAAAAAAGCCGGATCATTGGCTCATTGCTGCGCGCGACAAACGCCCAGAGCTGGCCCAGTCCGCGCTTGCGGGCAATCTCCAGCATACGCTTGAGCAGCAGGCCGCCCATGCCGTGACGGCGCTTGGTCTCGCGCACGACAAAAGCGATCTCGGCCGACTCGCCGTCCGGGTCCAGGTAATAACGGCCCACCGCGTGAATACGCTGGCGCGGCCCCTTGACCTCAAAGATCCCCAGCGCGAGGTCCTTGTCCTGATTCACACTGACGAGCTCGTGCGCGCGCTCGCGCGTCATGCTCGTGATGTTATAACCATAGCGTTTCTGCACGGTCTCGGGCGTGTGCGAGTAGAAAAACTCCTGCAACCGGCGCTCGTCGGAGGGGTGCAGTGGTCGCAGGACGAACTCCTCATTGGCGAGGGTGATGCGTTCGAATTCCACGCCGCCGATCTCGCGGGTGGGGCGCGGCACGAGCTTCTGATAAGGCGGCACGTAACACTGCTCCCGGGCAAAACGCAGCAGCTCGTCGCGGAACTGCGGGTGCGCGACCTGGATCAGCTCCAGCGTGCGCTCGCGGATGCTACGCCCGCGCAGCGTGGCGATACCGTACTCGGTGATGACGAAGTGCACGTCGGCCCGGCTGCCGACCACGCCCGCCCCCGGACTGAGCCGGGGCACGATGCGCGAGGTCTTCCCGTCCTCGGCGGTAGAGGGCAGCGCGATGATGGGCAGTCCGCCCGCACTCAACGCCGCCCCGCGCATAAAGTCCACCATGCCGCCGATGCCGCTGTAGAAACGCCCGCGGATGGAGTCGGCGGCAACCTGGCCTGTCAAGTCCACCTCGACCGCGCTGTTGATCGCCACCATGCGGTCGTTGCGGGCGATGTTGGTGATGTTGTTGGTCAGCTCGGTCGGAAGAAAATGGATGTGCGGGTTGCCATCGACAAACGTGTACAGCTCGCGGCTGCCAATGCAGAACGAGGAGACCGTGCGCCCGCGGTTGTAGGTTTTCAGGCTGTTGTCGATCACCCCCGAGCGCATCAGGTGCATAACCCCGTCACTGAACATTTCCGTGTGCACGCCCAGGTGTTTGTGTCCGCTGAGGGCGCGGCAAACCTGGTCGGGGATGTTGCCCACTCCGAGCTGGAGTGTGCTCCCATCCTCGATCAGCTGGGCCACGTAGTTGGCGATAGTGAGCGCCTCTCCGGCCCCCGGCGCGGGATGCCACTCGGGCAGCTCGGCCTCGACCTCCTGGTAGTAGTCGATCTCGTCCACATGGAGGAAGCTCTCCCCGAGTGTGCGGGGCATCTTCGGGTTGATCTGCGCGATCACGCAACGGGCGCTCTGCACGGCGGCGGGCACTACGTCCACACTCACCCCAAGCGAGCAGAAGCCCATCGCGTCCGGCGGGGAGACCTGAATCAGCGCCACGTCCAGCGGCAGGATCGCCTCGCGGAAGAGCGCGGGTACGTCGCTTAAAAAGCTCGGCGTATAGTCGCTCCACCCGGCGTTGACAGACTCGCGCGTGCCGGTGCTGAGGAAAAAGCAGTTCACCTTAAAGGTGTCGCGGTACTTCTCCTCGGACCAGGGCGCGCCGCCGAGGACAAAGATGTGGACCAGCTCCACATCCTTCAGTTGCGCGCGGCACTCCAACAGGGAAGCCACCAACGCATGGGGGCAGGCGGCGGTCGAACCAATAAAGACGCGGCTTCCGGGCCGTACAAGCGTCGGCCACGCACGCACATCGAGGGGCTTCATCGGGATGAAAATTACCGCAATACCCCGCCCCGGCGCAACGCCATATTCTGTAGAGCAGCGAGTCGGCTGGCTCCACCCGGCATCCCTCTTCCCATTTACGAATCTCTACAAATCTTCGAATTTATGAATTAAAAAAATTCTCCCGTCTGGCATTTGCCGCACTGATGCGGAATATTAGCCCGATGCAGGGAACGACGATCCGGGAGGCGCTCGCCATCCGTGCCCGCGAGCTGGGCCTGGACGCGCTCGGCGTGGCCCCGGTCGAGCCGCCGCTGCGGCGCGAGTATTACCTGAAGTGGATCGCGGAGGGTCGCCACGGCGACATGGGCTGGATGGAGCGCAACAACGAACGCCGCCTCGAGCCCGCGAATATCCTGCCCGAGGCCCGGAGCATCCTCTGCGCGGGGGTTAACTACTGGCAACCGGAGCCGCCCCGGCGCGGCCGCATCGCCAAGTACGCCCTCGGCGGCGACTACCACAAGATCGTTTTGAAGAAGCTCAAGGGCCTGTGCGACTACCTGCGCGAAGAGCACGGCAGCGCGCAGCGCCCCTACGTCGATACCGGCCCCGTACTGGAGAAGCCCATCAGTGGGCAGGCCGGACTCGGCTGGCAGGGCAAGAGCACCATCCTGCTCAACCCGGAGCACGGCACCTGGCTGTTTCTCGGGGTCATCTTTACCACCCTGGATCTGGAACCCGACGCACCCCCGCCCGAACGCTGCGGCTCGTGCACCCGCTGTATCGACGCCTGCCCGACCGGCGCGATCAATGCGCCCTTCCAGCTCGACGCCCGCCGCTGCATTTCCTATCTAACGATCGAGCACAAGGGGGCCATCCCCGAGGAGTTCCGCGCCGCCATCGGCGACCATCTCTACGGCTGCGACGAGTGTCTGGACGTGTGCCCGTGGAACAAGTGGGCGCAGTTGACCCGCGAGGCGAAGTTCGCCCCCCGCCCCTACCCGGACCTGCGCGAGATGCTTGAGTGGGACGAGGAAACCTTTAACGCCGCCCTGGCGGGCACGCCGATGCGGCGCACCGGCCTCTCCCGCTGGAAACGCAACGTCTGCGTCGTCCTCGGTAACACCGGCACCACCGCCGACCTACCCGCGCTGGAGCAGGCCGCCGCCGCGCCCGATTCGCTTGTCGCTGAGCACGCCCACTGGGCACTCGCACGGCTGCGCGAGCGGGGCATCGGCTGAACCGTAGATATTTTCCCGCGAAGGCACGCGAAGAAACGCGAAGTTGGGAAGGCAACCCCCGCGCGAAAGAACAGATAAGTGTCCTGGGTACGCTTCACATAAAGCCGTAGGCATTGTCCGATCACCGCTACGCCTTTGCTGCTCTGCGGTAAATCTATTTTTAACCACAAAGACACCAAGCACACAGAGGATTCGTAAGGGACAAGCGCTGCGCCGTTTCGCATGCGTCTTCGTGTCTCTTCGCGCCTCTTCGCGTGGCTTCGCGGGCAATCCCTTGAGTGCTCTCAGGCGGCGACCTTCGGGCGCTGCTTGGCACGGACCATTTGCAGGCAGCCGAAGACGATGAGCGCGGCTCCGGCGGCCTCGGTCAGGGTGAAGCGTTCCCCGAGAAAAACAACCGCCCCGAGCGCCGTCACCACCGGCAGCGAAAGTTGCATACTCGAACCCTGCGCCACAGGCAGGTAGAGGTACGCCCGTGTCATCGAGAGCTGCCCGAAGCTGACCAGCACGCCGCCGAGGACGAGCGCACCAAACGCGCTGGCCGTGGGCATCACCGGATGGGCAACGGTCGGCCCGAGCGCCACCAGCAACGCGTAAGTGCACTGGGCGGAGAAGATCGTGGCCGTGTGCTCCTGCCGCGAGAGGCGGCGGATAACCACGATCACACACCCGGCGATAAAGCCGCTGAGAATACCCAGCGCGTAATAGCCGTTGATGCCGCCGCCGTGTTCCCACAGGCCGGTGACGAGCGTCAGCCCGAAAAAAGCCAGCCCCATCCACAGCAGTTGCACGGCGCGGAGCTTTTCCTTCAAAAAGATCGCCGCGAGGATGCTGGCGAAGATCGGGTACGTGCAGTTGAGCACGACGGCACGGCCCGCCCCCAGTTCCAGCATGGTGATGTAGAGGAGCGTGAGATTGCCGCCCCCGAGCACGCCGCGCACGACCAGGAGCGGATTCGTCACCAGGTGCGTGGGCTGGAAGTGCCCGCGCGGCCAAAAAAAGATTCCCACGATAAGCAGGCCGAGCAGCCCGCGGGCCACGGTCAGCGTCCAGCCGGAGATACCCGGCATGCGCCCGGCGGCGGTAAAGATCAGGCTGCTGCCCGCGAACAGCAGGATCGAAAGCGCCATCAGGATCAGGCCCCGGCGGTAACCGTCGAGCGGAGGAATGGGAATTTCGGGTCGGTTCATGGATGTTTCGCGTTGAGGCGAAAGCGACCCGGCGTCATGAAGTTTTCACGTAATTTCATCTGCGAAGACCCTGACCCTCAGGCCGCCTCCGGCAGATGTGCGCACATCACCGGAGAGCTCCATCCGCCCAAAGGCGAATCCAGCTTACTTTAGTGATCTTGGTGCGCGGGAAAATAATCATGACATCAAAGATGAGCGGCGCGGGGCCGCGACATCGGCTGATAGATGCGCTCGGGCAAGGTGCCTGAGAGCGGAAGACATTCGATCAATAAAATCAGCGGAGACAACACATAAAAACAGACAACAAGCAGAGCCGAAATCAACAGCCATGGCAGCAGTTCCATCAGGCGCGAACGGACCCGGCGTGACGCCAGTTGCGATCGCCACGGCTGCTTACGGAAACCGGTTGCCCGCACGGCACAGCGTATATCCTCAAAATCAGCGAAGGGTAAATAGCGCTCGCAGAGCCCATCACTGCACCTGCGTTCCTCAGGCGTAAAAAGATGGTGACTCAATCGACGGCGCAGGATCCACAGCGGCAGCGCAACGAGAGCACCCGCCAGACAAATCAGCTTCCAGAGCTCGGGATGAGTGTAGAGCGCCGCCAACTGGACAACCAACGCGATCAACGCCACCCCCTGCACCGCGTGGAAAGAGCGCCGGGTCGCCTGCCGGTAACGGGCATCAAACTCGTTGTCCGTGCGTAAAAACAACTCCATACGCTGGAAGAGGTTCCACTGTGCCCGGTCGAGCATAGCCCGGTGGTCCTTGCAATCGTCATAGTAAAGCCACAATTGCCGGGCAAACTTCTGCACGGTAGCATCCTCCGAGACTTCGACTTGCTGCACACACTCATCAAGCTTGAATGCCGTGATCTCGTCATTCAGGTACGCCCAAATGGCGTCGGCCAGAGCATCACGGCTGTTGCGGTCGATCATGGCAGATGGACACCATGCTACGTCCCCGCGATACCCTGTCAAACCGCATCCGGCGATATGAATCAGGCACTTCCCGTCGTATCGTTGCCAGCCACACCGTGGGCCTTGGGCTTGCGCAGGGCGGGCAGGGCCAGGCCGGCGAGCACCACGCAAAAGAGGATGAGCGCGTAGGCGGCGGCCAGCCTGAGGTTAAGCAGGGCCTGAGTCTGGTACAGGTCAAGGGCCTCGTCGTACTCGCGCTGGACGGCCTCGGTTTCGAGCCACCGGGTCTCGTCTTCGGGCGCAGGCATGAAGAGCCGGTAGCCGCCGTCGGCCTGCTTGACCGGCACGGGCACCCCCGTCAGACGGTAGTAGCAACCGGCCAGCAGTGCGGCCCGCTCCGGCGGCGGGTCCTCGGCGTAGAGCTTGATGGTGACGGCGGCGATCATCGCCTCTTGCTCGATGGCGGCCTTGGACTCGTAAGCCGAGTGCGCGAAGGCGTAGCCACGCAGTGCCCAAGTCATCAACGGCAGCAGCGCCACCGCGACCATCGCCAGCCGCCAGTAGCCCTTGCGCACCTTTTCCGGGCGGAAGGTCAACACCTGCCCGGTGCCCAGGCCGATGACCAGCCCGGTCCCCATCAGCCCCGCCATCAGGATGATGCAGGGCCAGAAAATCCACGGCTGTGGCAGCACGTGCGGCCAGGTCAGGGTCCCGAGCGTCAGGACGACCCAGCAGGCTCCACCCACGCCCCAGCAGGCCAACAGTGTCAGCTTTTTCTTCAAGGCAGGAATTGAACGCCTCAGGACCACGCCCCGTCAACGGCAATCCTTGTGCTGTTCCAGCACACAAAAGGCCCCGCCCGCCCCGAAGGGGTTCGCAACGAAGGCCGCCGCCGGGCTGGCCTGCGTCCGCGCCGCCAGGTCGGGCACCCATTTTTCCAGAAACTCGGCCTGTGTACCCAGGCCGTCGGTGCGCAGCCCGAGCTGTTCGCCCCAACGTTTCAGGTCGATGAAGTTCACGTCGCAGGTCACGTCCTGCTCGCCCATGTGGGCGTAGATATCGAGCCCCTCCAGCCGCTCGTGGCGGCGGTAGGCGCGGCACTCGGTCGCCGGGTAGCTGCGCCCATAGTCGATGGTCAGAACGGCCCCGGTTTTGAGATGGGAAAGACTGCGCCGCAGCCAGCCGTGGTAGGCGGGGTGGACGTAGATGCGCAGGTCCTCGCGCACGCGGGTGGGCGCATCGGCATCGATCCCACGCAGGAGGGGCTTGGTCCATTCGACCGGCCCGCGCTCGTCCATGGCGACGAAGACCTCACGCCAGTCGTTGTCCCGCCAGGCCAGCTGCACCGCCGGAAAGGCGTCCACGAACTCGTTCGAGTACACAAGGGCCGCCCCGGCGCAGGCTTCCAGTGCCTGCACCAGCGTGTCGTACACCTCGACACTGCCGTGGAAGGACCGTTTCAACCCGGCCCGGAACACCGGAGAGGTCTCGACCGCCCCGAAGCGGAACAGCTCGCGCTCGCCGACTTGCTCCAGCGTTTGCTGGACCTGCCGCAGGAGGGCACCGTTGCCGGGGCCAAGCTCGATCACCGCGCAGGGCATCTCGCCGAAGTGCGCACGCCGCTGCTCACGCAGCCAGGCGGCCACGGCGTCGCCGAGGAGGGCGTTGAGCGTGACCGTGGTGGAAAAATCCCCCTCCCGGCCCACGTCGGTGATGTGGTGGGCGTAGTAGCCGCTGGCCGGGTGGTACAGGGCTTCGCGCATGAAACGCTCAAACGTCACCGCGCCGCCGCACCGCCGGATAAAGTCCGCAAAATTGGTCCACTTCCCTGTCACGCCGCGCCGATGTAGAGGATGCACCCCCTCGAAGCAAGCACCGTACCGGGCAGGAGTGTAAAAATTTCGTAAACACCCGATGTCTGCCCGCGTCAAGGCCCTGTCGCCGCCAGAGCCGATCCCTCAGGCCGGGGTCACGGGCGTGGCCTTCAGCCGCCGCTCCAGAAAGTCCAGCCCTTCGTCCCCGGTGTCGAAGTCGTGCCCGGCTTCGTGCACCCGGAACGCGAAATCCCCGCCGCGCCCGAGCTTTTCCCACCAGGCGGCGGCGCGGGGGGCGAGCTCCTCGGCCTTGTCGACGGGGAAGAGTTCGTCGTTGCGACCGACTTCGAGGTAGAGAGGCCGGGGGCAGACCAGCCCGGCCACTTGCTCGTCTTGAAAGCGGGTGCCCGAGCCCTGCCACGACCAGTCGAAAAAGTCCTTCGACACCGCGTAGCGCTGGTTGAAAAAGCAGGAGGAGACAGCGGCGCGAATGCGCGTGTCCAGCGCCGTCATAAACAGCGTGTAAAAGCCCCCGTAGGACAGGCCGCACATGCCCAGCGGCGCGGGAGAGCCGTCCGGCAGCGGTTTGGAGCGGATGTCCGGACGCGCCAGCACACCATCGAGCAAGCGCTGGAGCCCGAACAGCTCGAACGCCGCCAACGAGCCATTTAACTCCTTGAAGCGTCGGTCAAGCAACGGGCGGTTCTTTTCCGGGCCTGCCTCGGGCGTCCACAGGCACAGTTGCGGGGCGAGCACGGCGAAACCGCGCTGGCGCAGGCGGCGCGTCATGTAGTGATAGTTGGCCGACTCGCGGTAAAAGCCATCCGTAATCTCGGGCGTGCCCTGCCCGCCATGCTGCGAGACGACCAGCGTATGCGGGCCCTCGGTCTTGGGCAGGAAAAGCATCGCGTAGAGCGGCACGCCGGGCAGGACCTCCCACTGCTGCCGGGTGATGTGGCTGGTCTCGTCCTCGGCCACCAGGGTTTCACTCAAAAGCTTCGGCGGCTGGGCCCGCAGGGAGGCGTCGGTCAGCGGCCAGCCGAGCATTTTTACAAACTCCGCCCGCAACGGCCCCAGGCTCGCCTCATAGGCCCCGGCGGACGAGCAATCCGGCGCGAAAAACGCCTCCCGCTGCGCGTGGCTGGACGCCTGTTTGTCGGCGAGCACGCGCTCGATGCCCTCCAGATACGCCGTCCGGTATTCCCGGCCCGTTCCCTCCGGTTCCTGATAAAAAGCCATCCCTCAGAGCGTGGACGCCGTCAGCGGCTTGTCAAGGTCCACGCCGCTCAGAACGAGCTCTCCGTCGAGGGTGGTGACGGTGGCCTCGCGGATGCGCACGGGCACGAGCTGCCCAACGAGCCGCTCCGTCCCGGTAAAGACCACCTTGCGGTAGCCCCGGGTGCGCCCGGTGAAGCGGTTCTCGCCCCGGCGGGCCGGGCCCTCCACCAGCACCTCCACGGTCTGGCCGACGAGGGACTCGTTCCGCGCCAGCGAGCGGGCCTGGAGCTTGTCCAGCAGGAGTTGGTTACGGGCCTCCTTGACCTCCTGCGGGATCGGGTCGCCGAGGGCCTCGGCGGTCGTGTCGGGGCGCGGGCTGTATTTAAAGATAAAGGCCATGTCGAAGCCGATCTGCTCGAAGGCTTCGCAGGTCTTTTGGAAATCCTCCTCGGTCTCGCCGGGGTAGCCCACGATGACGTCGGTGGAGACCCACAAGTCCGGGCAGCGCGCGCGCAGCGCCTCCAGGATGCGGCGGAACTTCTCCACGCTGTAGGGGCGGCGCATGGCCTTGAGGATCGTGTCCGAGCCGCTCTGGAGCGGGAAGTGGATGTACTCGCAGAGCTTCTCCAGCCGCCCGTAGCAGTCGATCAGGTCTTGCTTGAACCCGGAGGGATGCGGGCTGGTGAAGCGGATGCGCTCGATACCGGGAACGGCGTTGACCCGCTCCAGCAATTGCACGAAGGGGCTCTTGCCCTCGACAAAGGGGAACTCGCGCACACCGTACTGGTTGACGATCTGGCCCAGCAGGGTGACTTCCTTCGTCCCGGCGGCGGCCAGCTCCTCGACCTCGGCCACGATGTCGTCGATGGGCCGCCCGCGCTCGGGGCCGCGGGTCTTCGGGACGATGCAGTAGCTGCACTTCATGTTGCAGCCCTGCATGATGCTGACAAAGGCCGACACCTGTCGCTCGCCGGGAGCGTGGTCGCGGATGGTGTTCTGCGAGCCCGCCTCGGCCTCCAGGTCCACGAGGGTAGAGGGCCGGGGCCCCTGCCCTTGCAGGCTGGCGATGAGGTTGTCCAAGTGATCGGGCACGGCGTGGAACTTCTGCGTGCCCACCAGCAGGTCGAGATCGGGCAGGCGGTCGAGCAAGTCCGCGCCACGGTTCTGGGCCATGCAGCCCATCACGCCGACGAGGAAGTTCGGCTCACGCTTTTTGCGGCGGCCCAGATGCCCGGCCTTGCCGATGGCCTTCTGCTCGGCCTGGTCGCGCACGGAGCAGGTATTGAGCAACACCACGTCGGCCTCCGCCTCCTCATCCACGATGCTGTAGCCGCGGGCACGCAGCATGGCCGCCACCGCCTCCGAGTCACGCTCGTTCATCTGGCAGCCGTAGGTCTTGATGTGGACGCGGTTCATGGGAAAGGCGGTAGGTGATAAGCTTAAACGCCCATGAGTTCAAGTGTTGATCGCAAGGGACCGCGTCAAACACCGCCCAAATAGCGTGCACGAATTTTTCCCAAATTCTTGAACTTCCGGGGTATTGAACTTACCAATCCCTCTATGCGACTTCTTTCCCTCGCCGTCTTCGCCATCATGGCCTTCGCGCTCAGCGCGGCGGCCCAGGGCACCTCGCAGGTCAAGGTCTTCAAGCTGGAAAACCGCGATGCCCAGGAGCTGCTCTCCATGACCGAGCAGATGGTCACCCCCGGCGGCAGTGCCAGCGTGGACGCGCGGACGAACTCCATCGTCGCCACCGGCACCCCCGCCCAGCTAGACCAGCTCGGTACGCTCCTGGCCGAGCTAGATCAGGCGCTCAAGCAGGTCACCCTCACCGTCTATGTGGCCGAGATCAGCACCGCCCTGGAGGAACGCTTCGGGCTGAGCTTTTCCGGCACGACCGTGCTGGACAGCGCGCGCTTCGACACCGCCCTGGAATTGATAGACACCCAGCAGGAGGGCCGGATCGAGCAGTTCATGACCGTCACGACCATGAGCGGCGACGCCGCCTACCTTCAGGTATCCACCGACCAGTTCGTCACCCTTGGCCAACAGGAAAACCCCTGGGGCGGCACCGACACGATCGTCGCCCGCGTGCCCGTGGGTGAGTTCCTGGAGGTCAAACCCCGCGTCAAGCCGGACGGGAACATCGACGTGGCGTTGACACCGGTCGTCAGCCGCAGCGGCAAGCAGGATGACATCATCGTGCGCACCGCCACCACGCGCCTGAGCGTGCCCGATGGCGGCACCGTTGCCATCGGCGGGGCCAGCACCGTGTCCGAGTCCGGCAGCCAGCAGGGCGTGCCGCTCATCCCGCTGGAAGCTTCCCGGCAGGCTGGTGGCCAGCGCCTCATGATGTTCCTCACGGCCACCACCGAAAACGGCACGAACATGTTCCCGGCCATGCCCGACCATCCTTCATTTGAAGACCCCGAGGTCATCGGCCCCAAGCGCAAGGTGAGAAACCGCGATAACCGCGGCCCCCTCGCGCACTGACGCCACCCCGGACGCCCGGCAGACCGCCGCTCCCCCGATTTTCAACCATGGACCTGCGCGTCTTCGTTTACGGCACCCTCAAGCCCGGCGGGTACTACTGGCCCCGCTACGCCGAGGGAAAAGTCGCCTTCCACCAGCCCGCCCGCGTGCGCGGCCTGCTCTACCACCTGCGTCCCGGTTACCCCGGGCTCGTCGAGGGTGAAGGCTGGGCCCAGGGCATCCTGCTCACCCTCAAAGACGAGGAAGCCCTGCGCGGCATGGACGAGCTGGAGGGCTACGCCCCCGGTCGCCCCGCATCCGAGAACGAATACCAGCGCCGCCGCGTCGAGTGCTGGGACGAGACGGGCCGCTCCCTCGGCGAAGTCTGGGTGTACCTCATGCTCCCGGACAAAATCCGCGAACTGGACGGCGTGCCCGTCGCGGGCGACACGTGGAACGATCCCCGCCCTCGCTAAAACGCCCTTTCAGCGAAACGGCCTACCCGATTTTCTTTCCCGCGAGGTAGCTCTCCAGGAAGAAAACGGAATTGATCGCGAGCGCGTGGGTGATGCCGCCGTTACGGGCCATGGCGCCGACCTCCTCCACCGAGAAAAGGCGGACCTCCAGCTCCTCGTGGTGGTCGAGATTCTGCCCGGAGACGGGCGTACAGCCCTCCGCGAGGACGAAAAAGGTGTGGTTTTGCTGGAGGGCGGGGTTCGGGTAGCACTGGGCCAGCAGACGTGAACGGGCACAGCGGTAGCCCGTCTCCTCGGCCAGTTCGCGCAAACCGGCGGCCACGGGCTCCTCGCCGTCGTCGATGATGCCGCCGGGTACTTCCCAGGACAGTTTCTGCGTCCCAAAGCGGTACTGGCGCACCAGGATAACCTGTCCGTCTTCCGTCAGCGGAATCACCTGCACCCAGTCATTGCAGTGCATGATGTAAAAATCCCCGCTACGGCCGTCTCCCGGGTGGGAGAAGTGCTGCTTGTAAATGTCGTACACCATGCACCGGGCATGCAGGTCCTCCTGCCCGGGCACCCACAGACTGGGGACCCGGTCACTCATCGGCGGGCAGGGGGACCTGGATCTTTTGGCCGATGCGCAGGCGGCGCGGGTCCGCTTCGGGGTTGGATTCGAGCACCTTCTGCAAGGGCACCCCGTACTTCTGGGCGATGCTGTTAAAAGTCTCCCCGGAGGCGATGACGTGCGTGCGGTAGCCCGGATTGGCATCCTCGGGCTGGGCGGCACCTGCGGTGGGGGTATCGGTCGAGCCGGCGGAAGTGGTCGCTGCGGGGCGCGAGGCCGGGCGGGCCTGCCCGCTGTTGAGGGCCTCAACCACCTTGCGCAGGGCATCAGCGTTATCGGAAATCTGGCGGCGCGTGCTGAGAATCTCCTGCCCGACCTGGTTGAGCGCGTTCTGGGTCTGCCCGGCGATGGAGCGCACCTGCTTATCCAGCGCTTCGTAGTCGTGGCGGAGCTTCTCGTTCTGGGCGCTCAGCTCGGTGATGCGCTTTTCCAGCTGGGCCACCTGGCTGCCGCTCTCACTCAGCCGGGCGTTGAACTTCTCCTCCTGGTCGCCGGTGAGGCTGAAATAGAGCGCGACCCCGCCAAGGGCCACCCCGATCAGAGCCAGGGCAATCGGAACGAAGACGGGCATACCGCCGCCGCGATTGTCGTCCGGAGCGCCCAGTAAGGAGTCGGATACGTCGTCCATAGCAGCGCAGCCTAGAGGCTTAGCTCTCCGGGGCAAGCCGCATTCTCGCCTCCCCGGGGCTTTGTTTCGGCCCCCGAGCCGGTCCCCCGAAAGATGTCCCCGACTCGCCGCCAGGGGAACCCCCGCCGCCGAAAGAGCTCCCGACCCCGCTCCTTCCGCCCCAAGTAAACATTGACTTTATCACGCCCCCGAAAGATGTTTGCGGGCTACCGTGTCGGGGCGTAGCGCAGCCTGGCTAGCGCATCTGCTTTGGGAGCAGAGGGTCGCAGGTTCGAATCCTGTCGCCCCGACCATTAGGGACAAAAGTCGAACTTTTGCCACCACCATCGTAAGCCATTGGTATCAGGTCGCTTGCGATAAACTCTAGTTGGACCAAGTAGAGGGAAGTTCGTATTTTGAGTGTCGCGCAGGGGTTTCCGCTGGGGAGGCGGTCTTTTTTGGGGTCGAATTTTTTGATGCAAATGCCCTTCAAAATGAGCCGTAGGGCGTCCTTCTGGTCCTCGTAGGGAAGCGCGTCAAAGGTGTCTTTGAAGCGACGCAAGCGCTCGGCAATGATCTGGTGGTCGGCCACCACACGCTCTTTGTAGTCGATATCGATGCGGACTTTATCCCTCTCAATCTCAATGGCGTGCTTGTCGGCGGCAAGTTTTTCGGCCTCGGCGCGAATCTCGAAGCTGAAATGCCGTTCGCCCTTCCCGGCCAGTTCCAAATAACGCCGAAGCTGGGTGCTCAACTCGGTGTGACGCTTGTTGAGTTCGGCCAGCCGCTTTTTGAGCGGGCGAAGCGATTTCTGTTTCTGACTGTTGGACTCGGCAATGGATTTTTCGATGATGGCGGGATGCTGGCCCAATTCGCCAATCAACTCTGTGACGATCTTTTCCAAGGGCCGCGCCGGGACACTGCGCAGCGGGCAATGCGAGTGCCGCCCGTCGCGGTTGACGCAGCCGCACTTGTAGTAGAGGTATTGCTTGCCGTCGGCGTCCTTCTTGCCGCTGGGATGCGGAATCAGGCTGTTACCGCAGTGGCCGCATCGGGCCAAGCCCTTGAGAACAGCCTGATGTTTGTCGCTCTTGCGTTCGCGGGGCGGCTCAATCTGACGCTTGTTCAAAGCTTCGTTGGCCTTGTCCCAGAGCTTGGGCGCAATAATCCCCTCGTGCTCGCCGGGATACTCCTCCCCGCGATGCCGGATGACGCCTTTGTAAATGGCATTGGAGACGATTTGCTTGATCTTGTCGGAGCGGAAACGTTTCCCGCCCCCGCGCTTTTCGCCGTCCCGCGACTGGTAAACGCGCTGGCGGGTACGGCCTCCCTCGTTATTGACCTGCTGGGCAACCAGCGTGGCGTTGCCGAACTCAGCCGCCAGCGTGTAGATGCGCTTGACCAAAACAGCTTCCTCCCGGTTGGGACTGAGCTTTTTCGTCTGCGAATCGTAGTTGTAGCCGAGCGGAACAGCGCCGCCTGCCCACATGCCACGCTTGGCGCGTTCGGCCAGCTTGTCGGTGATGCGCTCCGCCGTCAGCTCGCGTTCGTATTGGCCGAAACCCAACAGCATGTTGAGCATGAGTCGCCCGGCAGGTGTCCCGGTATCAAAGCTCTCGGTGGCCGAAACAAAATTCGCGCCGTGATCTTCCAGCAATTGCCAGAAGTCGAAGAAATCGCGCACGGAGCGGGCAACCCTATCCAACTTGTAGGTGACAACCACATCAATCTCGCCCCGCTTGATCGCCTGAATCAGCCCTTGCACGCCGGGCCGTTCAAGGTTCTTCCCCGAATAACCCGGGTCTTCAAAGAAGTGGGTTTCCTCCCAGCCTTCATGCTGGTGAACGCCGATCAGATGGCGGCAAATATCGTGCTGACTTTCCAGCGAGTTGTAATCTCCGCGCGTCTGGTCGTCAGTGGAGACCCGCGCATACACGGCGCAACGGGCATATTTCTTAGCGGGCGCAATCATGCCTGAGTATATAATGATCGCCCTGCCGAGTGAAGCCCCAATGTCCTCCGAATCCCCTTTTAACAAAGCTTAAACATTCACCCGGCAAGGCGATAGCGGACGGATCGCGTTTGTCCAAGTTGCTGAACCTTGCCCGCCTCCCTGAGTTCCGTAAGCAGGCGATAGGTCTTGGACCGGGACAGGTAATGCTTATTCTGGATATCTCGGGGCGAAGCTTCCCCCACATCAGCCAAGAAATCAATGATCCGGTCCGTCGTGGACGTAGGGCGCTCAAACTCGATACTGCGGCGGCTCGGCTCAATATCGACAGCAGACTCTTGGGACTGCTTACTCTGTTCCTCTGCCTGTTCGCCGCGCAGTTTCTTCCTGTCGCGCTCTTCGGCCAGAAACACCGCCTTCGCCATGATCGCGCAAAAGCGATCCAACCGACTCTCGTCGGATAAGTGGGCGTAAGCGTCGTACCGGACCATGACGCTGACATTCTACCAGAGAATCGACCCATAGATAGGGAAAGGTGTCGCGGAGAAATTTCCCTAATTGCCCGGAACGAATGAACTGTCCCATTCTTCATCCCAGCAAAGGCAGCCCCGCCCCCAAAAAACCTGCCCGGTGGTTCAATTTCTCGTGAGCGTTTTCAATGCTTCTCTCTGCTAAATATCTCTTCATAGATCGCCTGTTTTCCCTGCCAAGCGGCGAGCGCGAGCGAAAACGTTCCCGGAGCGATGGCCTGCAAGGCCGCTGTCAATGTGGAGATTTTTCCGCCGAGCGCGGAAGCAAGGAGTCTGCGACGAAGCTGCACAAGCGAACGGGAAAATACGATATTGACGGCTTGGAGCGCAGGGATGGCATCATCCTTTTCCTGCTCGGCAGGTAAACAGGCGAAGCATGTTCTTCACAGATGTGAAATCCTGTCTTAATCGTCCCGTTCCTCGGCCTATGAAACGTGTGGTCTGATGCAACCATTACTGTAGACGTTTCTTCCTGGCTTTTTTGGTCGCCTTTGTCGTTGTTTTTTGGGGAGCAGTGGCCTCAACATTATCCCAATGGGGAAAAAAGTCATCCCAAGATTTCAACCCCAAGGCTTTCATGGCGTGGGCCAATGTCGTAAAGCGAATGTTGATGTGCCCCGCTTGCATGACCTGAATGCTGCATTGGCTCGGCATAGGTTAACCTGTTCGATGCATTATTCCTTGAGGTGAGTGCTTTTATACGCAACTTATTCCTAAGCAATCGAAGTAGTGGCTTCGTATTATTCGCCCCTAAAACCAACCCTTTCATCGCTTCGGCAAGCTGGCTCTGCCGACGACTGAATAATTCTATAGCGCCAATGATCAAAAGTTCAACGGATACCTGCATGTTATTGAGATATGCATATGTCACTACTGTCATCACCGCTCTGACGAGTATGACCACACATGCCGATGAACTGGATATGTGGCAACAGCAGATCCAGAACGAAAGTAAAACGACTTCGACGCAAGCGAGTGCATCGACACACGGCGATCAATTGAAATGCGAAGCTCGTTTTCAGAAGCAACATCCACTGGCGGACGCGATGGATGGTGACGTAAAGACATGGGCATGGCCAGAACCGAAAAAGGTCACCGGATCGGACGAGCCACTGAGCTACGAAATTGTCTTTGCCGAAACACGAGAAGTGGATCGTCTACGTTTCTGGCAACATCCCTGGTGCTATGCCACCGAATTCCGGATTTTGGCAGACGAAAGCGGCAATGGCCAGTATGACAAGGTCCTGCTGGAAGTGCATGATCCGCGTTTGGGAGCGGGCGAATGGGTCCGCTATGATTTTGAACCAATCACGGCACATGGCGTAAAGTTCGAAGCGATCCGGGGTTGCGGGCAGGGGATGTCTTTCCCCGCACTGGCGGAAATTCAGGTGTTGAACAGTCGCCAGGCGACCTCCGAGTCACCCTCCGATACTGAGGTCTTAATCCGTGTTGCCATTGATTCACGTTTGGACATTAATGGCTTTACCGCGATTCAGCCGGAAATGTTCAATCTATGCTGGGGTGCGACCGGGCTGAGGGATGAAAGGCCCTACGATCTCTTAAAACCGCTCAATCTGGGGGGATTGACTACGTGGGGGCAGATGTGGGGCGACCGTCCCTTGAGCCCGGAAGATCCGCCGCGCGCCGGTTGCGCAGTTTTTCCCGAAGATCCGGATCATCCTGGGCAATTTGACCGCAATGAATTCACGTCGGGGGCTTTTCGGGAATGGCTGGAATCGCATAGCATTGGCATCTATCGCCTCGCGCACTCTTTGGGAGCTAATGTCAGTGAAATGTTGGGAAAAGCGCCTTCCTACATGCAGCGCACTGATTTTAAATCAACGGCGGACGGCAACTACAAAAATGAGACCCAGTTTTTCCCGCCGAAGGATCCTGCCGAATGGGGCCGTCTGGTCGGACACGTGTTGAAAGACATTAATGACGCGACCGACGGCGCAGTCAAGCGGGGCTATATCTGGAACGAGCCCAATGCCTCTCGCTACTTCCCGGTTCCCTGGGACGACAAGGCCGACACCTACTGTGAACTCTTTCTGAACGCCGTTCCCGAAATTAAAGCCTTGAATCCAGACATCATGATTGGAGGTCCGGTCGTCACTGGCTCAGGTCCTCTGGCATGGGGCAATGGCTATAGTGGCTGGAACACCTGGGCCAAGCGCTTCATCGACCGATGCGGTGAACTGGCCGACTTTTATGATGCGCACTCTTACTATTGCGGCCCGGATAACCTCTACGCCGAAACCGATCTGATCGCCGGTTATTCCTTGCTGAAAACGGGCAAGATTCTTCCCCTCACTTCGACCGAAGCGGCGCCCCATCTCGGTAAAGCGGGGGCGCCTTATATCGACGAAATCGGGGTTTCCTGGCGCAATGGCGCAGTCCCGACTGCATCCATGTTGCTGCACCTGATCACCATGCCCGACAAGTGGATCGGCTACTCTCGTTTCTATTACAAGTCATTCCCCGGCTTATCGGTCTTCAATGACAAGTATGAGCCGGAGCCGATCTACTGGGCCTATTGGGTCATGCGTAACCTGCGCGGCGAACTGGTTCCGGTCGAGTGCTCCGATTCCGATGTGCTCGTTGTGGCAACTCACAACGAGAAGTCGTTTGTCGTCACGGTGCAGAACCTGGCTTTCGAGACACGATACCTTACCTTGGACATGCGTGTGAGTGGCACTGCGAATGTGGATTATCTGGAGTACAATCCGGACTCCGGCGAAGTGGAACATGGCACCCGCAACGCTGATATGCAGGGCGAAAACGTCAGCCTGGAGTTGGCCCCCATGGGGCTCTATACGATCACGATGGACGTATCAGCAGCGTCCCCGGTTACGCGTACGCTGGTCCGCGAGGATTTTCATGGCGACCAGTTTTTCCAGCGCCTGACGCCGGACAATGCCGTCGAGATGGTTATCGACCTGCCCACCGCGCTTGCGCCGACCAAAGCTTGGTTGCGCTTTGGTTCCGCCGGATCGGGGCATCTGACCGAAGATCGCCCCAGGGTAACGTTTGACTACCGCATTCCCCTGATCATTGAGGTCAATGGCCGAACCTATCACGTTGAGGCGGGCAAGTGGAATTCCGTGCCACTGGAAGCAGACCAAACAAAGGGGGAAGTTCAAGTCCGCTTTCGTTTGGACTCCTCCGGCTTGGACCACCTGCCCAAAGATTTTTGGATTATGTCCGCATCTGTGGCCACGGAGATGTGGGAAAGTCAGGATATACCAGCAAAGGAATAACCGATGAAAAAGAATTCACTGGGATTTAGCCTCGTTGAACTGCTCGCGGTAATCGCGGTGGTTGGCATCTTGGCTGCGATTATCATGGTGGTTACGGTTTCCGTCCGCCAAACCGCCAGGAAAGCGCAATGCGCGAGCAATCTGCGCCAGATTGGGGCGGCTACCCAGCTTCACATCGTGGAAAACAACGAGTTTCCTCCGGCCCGAGTGCACAGCAAACTGATGCCGTATCTCGACATGACGAGTCAATCATTTGAGACATATTGGTGTCCGGAGGATTCCCGAATAGAAACTTGGGAAAGCAATTTGGCACTGCCCACCGAGGAGCAAACGCACTTTTACATCGGGGATTACAGCAGTTACTCCTACAATGCTTCTCTGCTTGGCTACGCCACAACAAAGAACCGATGGGGTGGCATCTGCTGGGACCATGCCCTGACACTTCCTCAAGAAGTCGTCAACCCCGCCAAGGTATTTTTCATGTATGACGGCAGTCCCTACTACGGAGACCGGGCCGTCCGTTCCGGTCAATTCCGTCATAATGATCACCTGAATGTTTTGTACGTCGATGGCCACGTCAGCCAATGGCAGGGAAGCCCTGAAGAGTTTTACTACCCGAAGAACTGGGATCCCAAATAAGGGGCGGCCTCACCGCTTGAGGCATCTTACCGATCCACTGACGGCGTCAGCCCGTTCAATTCATTGCCCATGAAACATCATTTTCACTTTAATCGGATCTGGCCGTTTGCACTGCTGCTCCTGAGCATCAGCGGTTTTTCCGCACCATCATTTGGCGCATCTCACAGCGAAACAGATGCATATCCGCTGCGCGACGCCATCGAGTTTACTCCACGCGATGGCTTGCCCAACATATTCCGGAAATTGGATGATGGCGACGAGGTATCCATCGCCTATTTCGGAGGCAGTATAACGGAACAGGGAGGTTGGCGTTTGCAAAGTCTGGCCTGGTTTCGGGAGGAATATCCTGATGCCACAGTCAAGCAGATCAACGCGGCCTTGGGAGGCACCGGATCAAGTTTGGGTGTATTCCGTCTGGAGGGAGATGTCATTGAGCATCACCCTGACCTGATCTTTGTCGAATTTGCCGTCAATGACAGTGGCGTCAAACCCGATGAAATCATCAAGGCAATGGAAGGTATCGTTCGCAAGATCTGGCAGGCATCGAATACCACCGATATTTGCTTTGTCTATACAATGACCAAGAGCGAATCTAGACAACTGGCCGCCGGAAAACTGCAACGTTCGGCCAGCGTCATGGAAGCCGTTGCGGATCACTATGGCATTCCCAGCATTTGCCTGGGACTCGAAGCCGCTGACATGGAAGCGGCAGGCAAGCTCATTATGAAAACAGACGCCCCCATGACCCGCGTTTCCGGGGACGAATTGAACGAGGCCGCAATGATGGCAACCGACGAGCAAGGCCGCATCATCTTTTCCAAGGACGGCGTGCATCCCTACCCGGAGACGGGCCACGTGCTCTACACCCAGGCCCTGGTCCGATCCATGGAGCAAAGTCAGTATGACGCCGACACGCTTGCCCACCCACTACCCGAT
Source organism: Verrucomicrobiota bacterium JB024 (assembly GCA_030673825.1). GTDB lineage: Bacteria > Verrucomicrobiota > Verrucomicrobiia > Opitutales > Cerasicoccaceae > Ruficoccus. Next base: position 51,551 of record JAUTCS010000078.1, read on the forward strand.
CCCATCGATCCGGACAATTGGGTTATGGCACAGCAACTCACCATTACGGAAGCCATGCTCAGTGGGCCATGGGAAATTCTCTCTCCGGAAAACGATCAACTTGCCAAGCAATTCAACCGCCGGATGCACCCGATTTACCGTTTGCAACCGGGGGCGGAACTGACCTTCAGATTTAAAGGCAGTAAGGTTGCCGTATATGATTTAATGGGACCGACGGGCGCGGTGGTGGAAGTAACGCGTGACGGGAAAACCTGGAAGTCCAAACGGATGGACGCTTACTGCACTTACTATCGCCTCGCCACCATGGATATAGGCAGGAACCTCGATCCGGATACGGTCCACGAGGTGGTCATTCGCGTGCTGGACGAACCGGTGGACCGCAAACAGACCCTTTTCGAAAAAAACCGGAAGGACGTCGACAAGAACCCCCAGAAATACGAAGGCAGTTTCTTTTATCCCGGCGGCATTCTCATTGTCGGTGAACTCGTAGAATAAGCCGGATAGAATGCGTTTTCCCGAGAAGAAATGTAAAATCACCGTTCGTGGTCACTCGACGATACTTGGCGAGTAACGCTGATGGTCTCATTGTGGTGAGATGGGATATCAGCTTTTCGGGGTGACTTTGCGCACGCTGGTACTCTGAACCCAATTGCCGGGAATCAGCAGGGAGCGAGGATGCTCGGGCATCCCGCGCGTGTTGCGATTGATCTGGTCAATGACCAGGTGCGCGGCGGCCTGTCCGGCGTCAAAATTGTTCTGCTGAATGCCAGAGAGGTTTTCCCAATCCGAACTCACGTCCAGGTGGCAAACTCCAAGCTCATCTGGAATCTTGATGCCCGCATCCGTGAGGTAAGTCAACGGCTCACTCTCGGAGATGATGATGGCATCGGGCTGGTATTTATCCAACCAGGACATAAACAGCGAGCGAGAGATCTCTTTTTCCAGTAGCGGAGGTGGCCATTGCACGTGCGCCTGACACGCCCAGCCGGCGTAGGCCGACAGAGCCTTGAAATTCGAACGTTCGGCCCAGACGGTCCTTGCCATCACTAAGCCAATGTTACGATAACCCAGTTCGTCGAGCTTACTGATGCACAACCACGCGTTGTTGTAGTGATCGGCCGCGCTGTAATGAGTCGGAAAGCTTGAGCTGCGGTTGCCCAGTGAGGCCATCGCATAGCTGTCCCACCCCGCGCTGCCCATCCAATCTGGCACATGGCCTCCTATAAAAATAACTCCAGGCACACGACGCGAGCGCAGGCGCGCGAAGAAGCGCCTCGGCGTTTCTTCGAAGTCATCCCAATAAAACCGCTCGCAAAAAAAGCCTTCGTTATGGCAGGCCTCTTCGACGCCAACGATAAACTCGCGGTCGGTTGAGTGATGCTTGAGATAATCCAGTACGCGCCGAGTTGCACACAAAGCGAGGATGGCGCGGATGTCCTGCTTGGGATTGCGGCGGCGCTGCTGTCGCATCATCGCCGAGACAATCGGATTAGGCATGTAACCGTTCTTTTTCGCAATCCGTTTGATGCGTCGTCGTGTTTCCTCAGAGACGTTTGGACGGTCACGCAGGGCAAGGCTGACGGTTGCGATACTCACGCCTGCCTCTTTTGCGATCATCCGATAGGTGCAATTGTTCATGCCAGACTTGCATATAATCCTATCAAATGAGCATGGTCAAGAGGCTCCTACCGAGTTGTCATCGGCAGATTTTCCGGGACCAAATCCCATTTAACCGAAGGCAATGACGACTCTACGGAACGGGTGATTACTTCGCCGTCATCCAGTTGAACCTCATATTCGCCATGGAAAGCGCGGAAGGTAACACAACCGTTGGTGTCCGTTCTCAAATGCACCCGCGTACGCCACTCTTCATGGATAAGGTGGTGAAGCGCATCGTAGGCGGGCTTTGGTTCCAGGCTCGCGTCGAGCAGTCCGGAATACACCCTGTCTTCCCCGGCGCATGCGCCACCGTCGGGTAAATTCCACCAAGTGATTCCCCGCACCAAGGGCTGACTGAACCACAGACGGTAGAGGTTGCGCGCAGCTTCGGCCTGGGCGTCCCGACCCGCCGCGTCGTCGTCGAGTGAAGTCAGGGTGATCTCGCTAATATGCAACGGCAAATTAAGAGGAGAAAGCTGGTCGAGCACTCGGAAGAGCTCCAGCGGGGTCCGTGACTCACCCCGGAGCATGTTGCGGAGTTCCTCGTCATGGAACAAATGGAACTGCAAACCAGCACCATCCACGCGCATACCAAGAGATTGCAGGCGTCGGATGTAATTAATCCAAAGCTTGAGGTTGGCCGGATTCCACACGGCGGTGGCCTCGTTAATATAGCGTTCGGTATCGATGGGCAGAGCCTCCCGCGCCCATTCAAAGGCCCGTCGTCCGTAGTCGTCCGGCATCGGCACCGAGCCCGGTCGCCCCTGCCCGCGTCGCGCGGTTTCCAGCACTTCATTGACCACATCCCAGCGGCGAATCCGCGTGCCGTAGCGCGTGGCGATGTCGGTCACATGCTCTTGCCAAAGTCGAGTTTGCTTCGCCATTGGCAGTGCGTCCAGCCACTCCGGCACCGACCACTGGGAAAAATCCCACACCAGCGGATGTCCGTGCATACGTAATCCATGATTCTCGCAGAAAGCAATCACGCGGTCCGGCGGGGGGCGTCGAACAACCGTTGGGCTGTCTACGTTGTAGCGGCGCTTCCCGCGTTCGGGCTCTATTCCCTTCCAGTAAAAGGGCACCGTCGCCGCGTTGAACAGCGCCAGATAAGCCTGTTCGTAGGCCGCATTGCGGGCGGGTGAATCGTAGCCGTCGAGCAGGAATATGTTCGCCCCGAAATGGAAGGACGACGCGGTCTGCCGCGCAGCCACCCGCACACCAGGCAAAGGTGCGCCTTCGGGCGTCGTCACCCGGACGCGAACTTCGCTTTTACGCGCGCGCTCGATGTCGGTTTCGATCCGCAGTGCAATGGAGGGATCTTCCCACAAATTGCGGTAGGCATAGGAAAGGTAAGTCATGATATCGGCATCAGTAATTAAACCCGGAGCATATCATACGCCTTGATCATGAACCGCCGGGGCATGACAAACCCCGGAGGCTCATTCATCGATAAGCAGAAGTGTCAACGACGGCGACGCTGAACACGCCGTAGGAGTAAGGCGGACACACTTATGCCCAGCAGCAGGCCCGTTACGGCCGGTTCTGGCAGTGGAGTAACATCGGTCAGACTCTCACCGTAGCGAATTTCGTCCATGATGTAGCTGGAACTATATGCGCTATTACTCGAGGTGTAGCTAGCCAACTGCAAAACGTCACCGCTAGACAACGAAATCGTACCCGTATAGGAAACATTCAGGTAGCCATCTGATACCACGTTGGTCGTTAAAGCAGTGTCGGTCATACCGGCGGCGCGGGCAGCGGCGAGTCCAGATTCATCCAGTATCCAGACCTCAAGTGTGCCGCTGCCCGTGCTCAGTCCAGTGATTTTCGTCACGAACAGGTAGGTTGAGCCATCGTAAATGCCCGGTCTTACTGCGGCGGATGTATTCGAGTAATAGTAGTCATTGTAACCGGAGGCGGAAAGGCCATTATAGTAGGATGAGTTGCCTCCATAGAAGGGCAACACCGCGTATTCCAACGTGCCCGAAGAACTCCCGTTGCGGAATCGAGTTGTCCAGGTGGAGCCTGTCTGACCTGAGGCGGAGTCTATCGGCTGGTCCTCTGTCTGAAAGAGGAAGCTGCCGTAAACCGTCGAAGTCGTGACATTGGTGCCGGAGGTTCGGTTAAGCAGCGTAGCCGCTCCACTGGAACTGGTGATCAAGGCGGAGCCCCCGGAGGTATAGAGGCCCGAGAAGGCCAGGCCATTGCTGACCGTGGCTTGCACACCCCCTCCCAAGCTCCAGGACGAGGAGAAGCCGGTCCCGCCGCTGTTGCCAGCCAAGTTGCTGCCAACAGCGTAGTCAAAGCTGTCTTCCAGCAAGATCGTCGCGGATAACGAGGAGGCCAACGCGCCTAAGGTCAGCAGAGAAATCAGGCAAGATTTGCCGGAGAGTGAGATGGGGTTGAGACAATTTGTATTCATTGTTTTATGGGTTATTGTTGAGGAGTCATGGAAACGTCGGTATGGAACTGTCAGTCGGCACCTTTACGCAATAAAGCAACAGGATCTCGCCTTTGGGCGTAGCGCCGGGGACTTCGATAAGGTTGTTTTCCATTTGCCGCTCGATGATGGACAATAGGGAAACGCCGCATGGTTATCGCTCTCGTAAAGCGTGCACGCATAACCTATCCCTATCGCAACAAACAAAATGGCCGGCAAAATAGCGGTCACCGTAAGCGTGGCCAGCAAAGCGATCAGGGGAACCCCGCCGCAACAACGGAACACGTGCCGACGCATCCGGGTGAATGAAGGGAACCAAGGCATCATTTCGCATCATCCCTGACGTGGAGTCATGCTTCAATATAATTTTCATCGAACAAGTTAACTTGGCTCGTGCTTCTGGCTGAGTCCCACGATTTGGCCCAGTCGCTATGATTGATTTGCGGTCGGCTTGTCGTGTTCGTTTATTTGGTTGTGGAGGTTTTGGCGCAGGAAATATCCCGGCTGCGCGAAGAATGTTGTCCACCGTCGTATCGCTAACAGTATGATCAAGGTTCCTTGAATTCTGCCGCAACCCCAGTCGGGGTTTCTTCGGCAAGCTTGACTCGTAGCTCTCGAATGATCGCTATCTCCTTTTGGCGCTCGGTTTGAATATGTCGTTTCGCCGCATGTTTTGCGGCAATGAGTCTGCGCCGCAAGCATCATAGGCTTGTGCGAGCTATCCGTAATAATACGATTACTGTCACTCTTTATAGATGCTTAATCAAAGTGATGAAACGAAACTCAAAACTCTTCTTCGGTTTTCAAATATTATCTTTTTCTGTCTTCATGCTGTTCGGTTGCATGAACGTTAGCGCATCTGTTTCCTATTCTGAGAGGAAGGCAGACCTTTCTGCTTTCTTTAACAAACTCAATACGGGAAAATATGTCACGGTAGTTACTCTTGGAGGCTCAATTACGATGCATCAAAACGGTTGGGCCCAGAAAACAATCGAACTCATGCGCACGGCATATCCACAGGCAACGATCAATTTCGTCAATGCGGGGATCAGCGGTACAGGAAGTAATTTTGGAGTATTTCGTTTGAAGCGCGACGTCATCGAAATGCGGCCCGATATGGTAATCATCGAATACGCAGTAAATGATAGCGATACTGACGATACCGTCTGCATCAGAAATCTCGAGTCCATCGTCAGCCGTTTGCGAGGTCTGCCACACCCCCCTGCACTGATCTTTTTGGAGTCAGCTTCCGAAAGTGGAGTTAATCAAAGTCGGCATAATCAAGTCGCTCGGCACTATGGGATCCTTGACGTGGACATGCAATCAGTGGTTGATGCCTATCTGACCGAAAGTGGCAAATCGTGGAGCGATTTGTACAGTGATTGCGTCCATCCGAATGAGTCTGGCCATGCCCTATATGCTCAAACTCTCTGGCAGGGCATGCAGGCAAACATACAACTTGAGAATATCACTGGGATTAGAGAAAATTCGAATTCACCCCTTTCGAAGCAAGGTCTGGTCCTGGATGCTTGTCTGCTACTGCCTAATTTCATGCAGAACGGCTGGGACTACCAAGGTGAAAGCTCACAGGGGTGGTGGGGGAAATACTTTCAGGGAACACTGCAAAGTGGAGAAGATGGCTCTGCGTTGCATGTTCCTTTTTACGGGCGTACGATCGGTGTGGTCCTGATGACAAGAGAGGGGACGGGCAAATTACGCATCGCTGTGGATGGAGAACTGATTAATGAAATAGATGCCTACACCCCGAATTGGTTCTATAAGGTCTATGTTCATCCGGAACTTTTGGAAGACAGTTGGCATGTGCTGAGTTTGGTCCCGATAAGTAGCGATGACACCGCCGCCAACGTCCGTATCGCTTACCTGCTGACAGAAGACCAAAGCAATGTCCCAGCCATCCCGGCTGATTTTTGGGACGTTGTTTGGCCAGAAAGTCATCGTCTGACCTCTGGATTAAGTCAAGTGGACTGGACGGCCGTCTCGGCCACGGATTGGTCTATTGCAGGCCCCTTTGGGCCGCAAACAGACAAACCGTGGGAAGACCCTGGCGTTGCGATGGATCTGGATTACGGATTGGATCCCGCGCAGGCGCCGGATCTGGATCAATCCTATAGCGGTTATGCTGGCAGGGTGGTGAGGTTGGAATCGGGTGAAGGCGACGGAAGCTGGGTGAACCTGGGGAAAATGTTTGGTCTTCACAACCGCGGCGTAAGCTATGCTTACCTCCGTCTAAAAGCCGAGCACTCGGGAGATTACACCTTCCGGTTAGCCGTGGATTATTTCGCTTATATATATGCTAACGGCGAATGCGTAAGCACCCTGATGGAGGCGCACGGAGATCCACTGAAGGAAGTTCCTGTAACACTGCCATTACAAGCAGGTGAAAATATCGTATGCCTGGTGATGCACGCGGGAAGCATGGGAGCCGGTTTTCGCTTGGAATACCCGAACAATCGGGGGATTTCGATTGAGCCAATTGGAATGACCAAGCTTCCGTGAGGTCGTTCGCATTCGTCGATGCGGGGAAGTTTCCTTAACCTTTTGGGAAGATAATATCAGAGATATTGATTGCCTCAGCCCTCTCTCACACCTGGATCGAGTGCAGTCGTCTGGTCGAGTTCCTTGATGTCATCCACAAGGTCAGCCCCTATCCGAACAAAGCCCGGTTGCTCAGTCTTGTTTGGACGGGGAGTGATTGGCCTGGCACACATTTGCCTGTATCGCTCTAGTGCTTGCCGTCATCGCCAGCGCGTGCCTGTTTCAAGACGTAGTGCTCTTTGGGTAGAAACTGATCACCAAAATCTACAATAAAAACTATCGAGATTTTACGGAAGGATGAATTGGTGATACGCTATATTTACTTTACGCAGGTCATATCATCGGTTTGCGTGATATCCAGCCGAGTCGCCTTCTTATGTTGATCAAGCGTGAATCGCACTTTTTTTGCATCTTCGATGCTCAGTTCATAATCGCCGTGGAAGCCGCGAAACTCAACCCATCCCTCCGCATTCGTTATTCCAGAGAAGCGGGTTTTCCATTCATCATGAATCAACTGGTGCAGTGCATGGTAGGACGGCTTGGGCTCCAGGTGCATATCGAGCAGACCGGAACAGACCCGGTCTTCACCGGCACAGGCGCCGCCGTCTGGGAAATTCCACCAAGTGATTCCTTGCACCGCAGGATGGCTGAACCACAATCGGTAAAGGTTGCGTGCAGTCTCTGCCTGGGCCTCACGCCCAGCCGCGTCGTCCTTGATTGATGTTAACGTGATTTCGCTGATATGCAATGGAAGGTCAAGCGGGGCCAATCGATCAAGCGCCGTGTATAATTCATGCGGCGTGTATGTTTCCCCGCGAAGCATGCTGAGCAGATTCTCATCGAAAAACATGTGAAACTGCAAACCAGCGCCGTCGATGCGCATTCCAATGGACTGTAGTCGGCGAATGTAACGGATCCACAGCTCAAGGTTGGTTGGATTCCACACTGCCGTGGCCTCGTTGATATAACGTTCTGTTTCACCAGGTAAAGCCGCTTGGGCGCACTCGAAGGCGAGTCGGCCATAATCGTCTGGCATCCGGACCGACCCCGGGCGGCCTTGTGGGCGACGTGCGGTCTCCAACACTTCGTTGACCACGTCCCAGCGACCGATACGCTCTCCGTAGCGTTGCGCAATGTCAGTCACATGTTCACGCCAAAGGCGTGTTTGTTCTTCCATCGGCAATTTGTCCAGCCACTCGGGCACAGACCATTGTGAGAAGTCCCACACCAGAGGATGTCCGTGCATGCGGAGCCCATTCTCTTCACAAAAAGCGATAACGCGCTCCGGAGGCGGGCGCCGAACAACTTTCGGGCTATCAGGACAATGGCGACGCTGCCCTTGTTCAGGCTCCAGGCCCTTCCAATAAAAAGGAACGGTAGCCGCATTGAATAAATTCAGGTAGGCGTCCTCATAGCGCTCGTTGAAGGCATCCGTATCATAACCATCCAACAGGAAGATGTTTGCTCCAAAATGGAAATGGGATGTTATTTGGCGGCACTCAATTCTGATTCCAGACAGAGGCTCTCCTTCGGGCGACTTGACGCAAACTCGACATGGCGACTTTCTTACACGCTCAATATCAATGTCGATTCGTTCTTGAATGCGACAATCGTTCCATAATGCACGATAGGAATTTGAAATATAATTCATCTAAATGTAATTGTATTATGCTAAAATGATGTTGTTGCGAGAAGATCACATTAAAGACCCGGGCTCCAGATATCCTTAACTTCACCTCTCGTATAGGGAGAATGGGTGTATTTCCTAACGTCGTCGGTTGAGGTGACATGACCATCAACCCAGAGCATATGACTGACCCCCTGGATCGCTCCACCCGTTTCCTCTAGACCATCTCCCCGTATTTCTCGGGCCGCAGCGCGCATATAAACGGGAGTCAGCATCGCGGACATGCTGCTACTGCTGAATCCAGCCTCAGATGCGAGCAATGTTTCACTTGGAGACGGAATCTGACTGAGGCGAATCGGATTGCCCTCCAAGCTCAACGGATTGGCGATGGAACGACCTAAGCAGTAATTCATAGCAAAGCTGGGAGCCCGCCCTAACCAGCCCATACCCGTATATTCGGCGATTTTTTCTGACTGATAGGGGCTACGCAAGACAGGTATCTTGATTAGATCACCCCAGCTATCGGCTGCTTCGGGCGCTCCCAAGTAGGTAGAAACGTAACTCCACCAATAGGTATTCACGCTTGCAGCGGTTCCTTGGACGTCTGGCAGAGCGCCACCGTGGTCATTGGCGTAGAGTGTAATCGCTTGCCCAATCTGCCTGAGATTGGACGCGCTCGCTGTTCGGTCAGTCCGAATACGAATTGCATTTATCCCATTGATCAGGAGCGCGGCCAAAATGGCAATTATCGCAATCGCAGCCAGCAGTTCGATCAGGGAAAACGCATGAAGAGATTGCCGCTTTGGAACATTGTGCATTTGGCGATATGTGACATCAAGCATACGACTAAAATCGTAGCCCGTTTAGTCGTTTCGGCAATTTACTTTAAATTGAACAAGTTCAATTTTGTCCAGTGAAACTGGCTCGCAATCAGAATAGGCAACGACTACTGATCACTCAAAGGGGACATCGGACAATGTCTAGGCGTAGACTAAATCGTTCTTCCGTGTACCCATTCGGGTTTGATCAGAATATCATGGGGATTCTGTGGTAATCCACGCTCGGCCTTCTGGAGCAAAAAGTGCATCTGCTCAATGGTCTTTTCCCCGACGAGGTCGTAGCGTTGACTAATACCTGCCACATCAGGGATTTCGCAGAAGTCATGATTGATGAAAGCAACACCGATGTCCTCCGGTACGCGAAGCCCTTTTTTCTGGATGGCTTCAAAAAAGAGCGTGTCATTGGTGATAATCGCGTCCGGGCGGTATTTATCGATCCAGTCATAGAAAGCCTGGTCGGGGTAGCCAACAGGTAAATGGGGGGGGATGAAACGGGACGAGTAACGCTTCAGGAAGATTTCCTTGGCATAAGAACCGAGCCAGTTGGTGCCAGTACGCAGTTCCGAACTCATTCCATGGGCCAATCCAATGCGCTTATAACCGGCCTCAGATACTTGCCGACAGGCAATATCCACGACCGCGAACGAATCGACGCGAACTTGATGGGCGAGGCTTTCATTGGAAAAAAGACCGGCGCATATAATGGAATAGCGCTTCAGGTCCAGCGGGATGGTCATCATTGTTTTGTTGATGTGGGTTGTCAGTATGATACCCTTGATGCCGCGTGCTTCCATCAGCCTGTCTGGTTTTTGATGGGCAAGCAAATCGCGACGCAGGCGCAGTGGTATCAGGCTGTACCCCATGCGCTGCGCGGCATCATTCAACCCTTCTATCATGGTTTCGAGCCAGACAGGCTTCCCGTAGAGACTGGGAAAGTCATACCATCGGTCATCGATCAACACAGCTAAGTTCGACAATACGCTATGGGGCTTGTTGCGGAAGCGCCGCGACGAAAAGGCGGACATGACCGGGTCGGGTTGGTAGCCGAGCTTTTGGGCGGCTTCCTGGACGCGTTGGCGGGTTTTGGCGGCAATCCTTGTATCGTTTCTCAAGGCCATGGATGCCGTGGATTTGGCCACTTTTGCTAATTTAGCGACGTCATCTAGCGTGCAATAAGACCGGTCCATTTGAACTGATTCAAATGAATTTAATTTGGAAACTCAACTCGTTTCTTTATAACTGAATCACGCATGGGTTTCCTGTGCATTCATTCCGTTCACGTAAACAAATCTACTCTTATGAATATCCCAAAAAAATTCCCCAAGGCTAGGCTTTCCCTGTGTTTAGGTTCAATTGTGTTTGGTTCGATCACGTGTTCAGGCACTATTTTGGTTGAAGAGAGCTTTGATTATACAGTTGGCGACTCTCTGGTGGGCCAGAGTGGAGGCACTGGTTTTTCAAATGGCTGGAGCAACGGAAGTGGAACATCCTCTACGGTGTCGTCGGGACTGACTTTCTCGAGCTTATCAACGTCAGGAGGTTCGGCATTGGTCGCATCCACTGGCACGACCGTCACCCTGATGAATCGAACAATAAATGCGAATGGAAGCGGCACGACGATTTGGGGCAGTTACCTCTTTCAAAGTGTGGATTCACCTTACATGGTGGCGAATTCGAATGGAAGCACGTGGGATGTCCGTTTCAAAAACCAGGGTGGTTCTACTTCTGAATATCAAGTGAGACCTTTTTCATCCACTGCTGGTAGTGCCACTCTCACCGCGAATATTGGTAGTAGTGGGAGCGGAGGCGGATTTGGTGCTCCTGCGACAGCTCCAAGCATTTACGATGGTTCTACATATTTGTTCCTTTCCCGCGTCCAAGGACTCGGCACCGGCAGCGTCACAATGGAATTGTGGATTTTTGACGAAGCAGGTCTGGCGGCTGCTCGGGTGGCGGGCATGACGGACGAGGCTCTTACGTCGAATGTGATTGCTAATGGCTACGCTACGATCAGCTTGAGCACCAGCTTGAGCATTTCTTCGGGTGATGTCCTTCAGCTAGCTAACTATTCAGGCTATTCGCCTGTCGAGACAGTAGAAACCAGCTATATTGTCGATGAATTACGCTACGGAACAACGGTCGGTGATGTTACTCCTATTCCCGAGGTTTCCGAAACTTCGTTTGTCCTTGGTATCGCCATCAGCGCCATGCTGATAATGAAGCGACGCAGGAACAAAATGTAGATTACTACACTTTTTCCTGACAATACTAAGGGAAATCTGTAATCTGAAAGGATATTGGACCGCTTACCGTTTCAATCGGCAAGCGGAGTGGATGCATATTCCTTAGACCCTGCCAATCATCAGTTCGTTCATATGGTATGCCTATTACTCTAAAGATGGTTTTTATTCTTGTTGGACTAGTTTGTAGCCTTCTCATTGTAGCCCCTCATTCTTATGCATCGGAGACAACTCTTTCCGCAATCACTGATCAGGCAACGTCTGCATCCTTGCCCGCGTCGCCGGTGATCGGGGAAATGACTGTATTTAATGTTCGTGATTTTGGGGCGAAGGGTGACGGCAAAGCAGACGATACGGCGGCGATTGAGCGTGCCTGGGCGGCGGTGATGGACACCAGTAAGCCGCAAT
>JAUTCS010000079.1 GCA_030673825.1 Verrucomicrobiota bacterium JB024
AGGCCACCACCGCCAAGGCACCGAGAATCGAGGCCGAAATGACCAGCAGTTTCCGGGTGGGCCGGGCGTACAGCCGGCCCGCCGCGATGTAGTCTTGCCTGGAAATCCGGTAAACCGCCCGAGCCCCCGGGCCCCCCGGGGTCGGACCATCATAACTCATTGATTTTGTTCCCCTACCTGCACCCAAAAGGCCTCTCTGTGGGGCTAAAACACCCCTTTTTGCCCGGAAAAAACCGCGCCCGGACTTGGGCACGCTAGGGCCCGCATTGCCACTCGCCCGGCCAGGCCCGCTGCGCGCCATCGGCCCGCTCGTAGGTCAAGGTGGCCGGCCGTGGCGGAGACTCGCCGCCCTCGGTAGGTTCGCCAGTGACCTGGATGCGAACCGTCTTGCCCTTGCCATTGAACGTCGGGGAGTCCGTGATGCCGTCGAAGCCGCCCGGCGCCGACACCGGTTCCACGTAGCCGGCCACCTTGACCACGCCCCGCGCCGGTTCTGACGACGCCACATTGCCCATGGCGATCAGCAGGACCTGCCCGTCGTCCGTGGTGAACTGACAGCCCAGTTCGCCGGGCAGGTCCGCCTGGCGCATATCTTCCGCCGTCAGGGCATTCAGCGTGATCGCCGACCCGTCACCTCCGGTGGTCTCCCCGGAAGGAGCCGCCGGTTCCTGGGTTGTCGTATCGGCCGGTGCCTCCGCGGCGGGTTGTTCCGGTGAGGGATTCGCCGGCTCCGGCGCGGACTCCGAGCTCGGATCCGAGCAGCCGACAATCAAAGTGATGGCCAGGGCACCGACCGACAAAGCGCCAGCAGGCCCGGCGGTACGCAGGGAAAACGGCATAAGGCTTCCTCCTTGAAAACAACGAATCCCATACTGTATAGGGATTTAACCGAGTCATTTCCACCGACTCAGTCGAGGCGTTCGCTTTTTTCCGACCAATCCCGCCGGGCCAGGCTGTACAGGCAATGCCGCCGCAAAGGGCTGGCTTCGGGCAACCGTGGATGATCGAAAGTCCGACCTGTATCCGCCATGCCGATTCTTTCCATCACCGCGCGGGAGCGGCGATTGCCGAGCACCGCGAAGGATACGATCTCGTCCAGCTCAAGCTGGTCGAAGCCCACCCTAAGGGCGGCCTCGGCGGCTTCCGTGGCATAACCCTGCCCCCAGTATGGCCGGGCCAGGCGCCAAAGGACCTCGACACAGGGAGAGAACGGCAAATCCGGATCGGGGATGTTCAGGCCGGCGATGCCGATGAATGCGCCACTCTCCAGCAGCTCCACCGCCCATACTCCCCAGCCTCGCTCGGCGAGCAACTGTTCGCACGCTCGCGCCATCAGGTCGCTGCGCGCGCGGTCCAGGGTGGCGGGGAAATACCTCATCACCTCCGGATCGGCGCACATATCGGCAAAGGCGTCCCGGTCATCGGCGTGCCACTGACGCAGTCGCAAACGCCGGGTTTCCGGCTGAATGATGTCGCTCACGAACGGCTTTTCCAAAAGCCGTACAGGCCAGCGATATCGGACGAACACAGCAACGGCATGGCCTCCTTGATGCCCTCCAGGGGCCAGTCCCACCAGGCCATCTCCAGCAGCATCTCAATCTCCGCCTCGGAGAACCGTTTTCTGATCGGCTTCGCCGGGTTGCCACCCACGATGGCATAGGGCTCCACATCCTTGACCACCAGGGCGCGACAGCCGATGACCGCCCCATGCCCGACCTGGACGCCGGGCATGATCATGGCCTCCGAGCCGATCCACACGTCGCTGCCGATGACCGTGTCGCCGGCGCGCTGGAAGGCGTCGCTTGCGCCGGCGAACGCCGGCTCTTCCTGCATATAGAAGAAAGGAAAGGCGGTCGCCCAGTCGTAGCGGTGGCCCTGATTGCCGGCCATGATGAAGGACGCCCCGGAGCCGATGGAGCAAAAGCTGCCGACGATCAGCCGGTCCACGTCGTCACGATCCGGCAAAAGATAACGCGCGCACTCATCGAAAGAATGGCCATGGTAATAGCCGGAGTAGTAGCTATACCGGCCGACCCTGATGTTCGGGTTGGTGATCTGATCGGAGAGAAACTTGCCCTTGAACGGGCTCTCGAAATAGTTGCTCATGGCGCCGCCTGTCCTCTACGCCGGTGCATGACAGACGGCTTCGATATTGTTTCCGTCCGGATCGATCACAAAGGCGCCGTAGTAATTTTCGTGATACCAGGGGCGCAGACCGGGTTTGCCGTTGTCCGCGCCACCGTTTGCCATGGCCTGCTTATAAAAATCATCCACCAGCCGACGGGAGGCGGCGGCGAACGCCAGATGCCTTGGCGTAGCGGCTTCTCGGCTTTCGATGATCCAGTAGGAAGGCTTGTCGTTGTTACCGAACCCGCACCGCCTCTGGGTGGGGAAGTCCTGGTTCCATTCCGCCACGAACTCCGCCTGGATCGAGTATCCCAAGGCGGAAAGCGCTGCCTCGTAAAAGGCCTTGGTCGCCGGGTAATCCTTGGCGTACGTATAGATATGGTCGAACATGCTCTCTCCCTGCGTTAACAATGACCGACTCAGTGCCATTGTAGCGCTTCAGCGCGGCTCGGGAGCACCTACGGTCACCTCGGCGGCGCCTTTGATTGTCGGTGTGACCGGGGAAAACCACTGCACGGTCAGCATGCCCGTCAGCACCAGTGCCACGCCCACCAGCCGCCCAACGCCGATCTCTCTCACCGGCAAGTTCATCCAGCCGAAGTAATCCAGCAGCAGGGAAGCGATCAACTGCCCGGCGACCACGCACACGATAAAGCTGGTGGC
>JAUTCS010000080.1 GCA_030673825.1 Verrucomicrobiota bacterium JB024
CAAGCCTGTCGCGGATGACCGGCCGCCCGCCCTTGCTTTGATCGGACCAGCTGGCTCATAATCGTACGGCAATACCGTACATAACTGGGCACCTGAAATGGATACCGTCAGCGTCAACAAGTTCAGAGACAATCTGAAAAAGCTTGTGGAACAGAGCCTTAGCAAACACGAACCCCTCAGAGTCACTCGTCGTTCAGGAGAGGATTTCGTGGTCCTCAGTGCCGCCGACTGGGAGCGCGAACAGGAAACGCTGTACGTTTTGCAGAACAGCAGCCTGATGCATCAACTGGCTGAATCGAACAAAACGCACAGTGAGCGTAACGGATATACGCCAACCGACGAGCAAATGGATGAGATCACTGGTCTTTGAGGGCAAAACCTGGGAGGCGTACGAAACCATGCGCCGAAAGGACAAAAAGCTGCACGATGCCGCGCGAAAAGTCATCAAGGAACTGGTGCGCTGCGACGATCCCACCGTGGGTATCGGTAAGCCCGAACCACTCAAGCACAACCTGTCTGGCTTCTGGTCCAGACGCTTGTCCCAGAAAGATCGGATTGTATATACGTTTGATTCTACCTCTATCTATATTTTCGCTCTCGGCGGGCATTATGATCAGTCCTGAGCACATTTTCCCATCCCATTCACCCGAGCTCTGACACCGATCTTCAAGCACGAGGATCATTATCGAGCTTCAGGCCTTCGCTGCCCGGACCTTATGCCGGAAATCACCGCTAAAGTCATCGCGCCCCCAAAGGAGAAGACAAAGGGAAGGGAAAAGGGTTCATACATACTCCGGCCGCTATTCCAGCGAGGCACTGTATACGTGCACATTGAGTAGCATCATGATCCTCACTGGGATATACCTTCAGCCGACCCAGCCCAAAAGCGCTAGCAAGCCACCTAAAAAAACCATAACCCAGAAACCCATCACACCTACAATTCGCCAATTTATATTATTTTTTACGTACCTTTTGAAATCTTCTGAGTCCCTCAACTCCCAGAAATACATGCCAGAAACCAACACCGCCATACCGCCAGTCATCCATAAAAAAGCCGAGTATAGCCCAGCCCCCTCATAAGCATTTAACATCAATATAATTGCCAAGAAGTCATAAAAACACATTTTTGTAAATGTCATAAGAAAAACCAGCGCATACTATCGCCCTGCCCATTCACATAACTGCAACGCAAAAAAAGGCAACACCAAATAAGCAAACCCAAAAGCCAAAAAGGCAGAAAAAATTAATTCTGCTATGGCAAAACATAAACCACAAGAATAAGCATCAAAAATAAAGTTAATCGCATCAGCAACCTTCCCAACACTACCAAAAATAACCTTAGCTAATGAACTGTAAGCGACGGCCTCTCCAGCAGCAGCCAACCAAGATAGCGCTTCGTCCAACCATGAATCCAGGACACCTCCATTCTCTCCGCTGGAGATAAGATACGCACCCGCGCCGGTATTCGGGTCGAGCACCGTATAGCCGGCGGCGGCGCGGCCGTGGAAATTGACCGGTCGCTCGTGGACGGTGACCTCCTTTCCTGCCAGGACTGCATTGCGGATATCTTTTTCTTCATCAAGACTCAGATCAAGGCCCGCCAGCGCCTGATAGAGGTTCGTTCGGCGTTCGGGTGATAATCCAAATCTTTTGTCCCTCAGCTGCGGCGATCTGTAGCGCCTTAACCGCGCTGATGCCATGGGCTGGGTTTTCTTCGGTGCTATACATTTGCTCTGGCAGTAGATGTTCCATGGCGGACAGGCGCGCACCGACCGCGCGATTTCCGCCTACCCAGCGTTCATGGTTATTGTCCTTATCGACTCGAATGGCGGCGACGTTGTCCACATCCATGGTGAGCCCGCTGGCCGTAACGTTTCTGGGGATACGGAACCAACCAGCTTTCAAAAAAGCTTAGAGCCAGATGGGAACCGCCCCCCCCTTACAAAGCTTCCCAACATAAAACTAAATAAAGCCAAAACCGAAAAAAAGCGAAGCAGCATTTATCCCCAAATAGACAACATCAAAAGGAAGAATATGCCACCTGCTGGAAAATGATTCATAAAATTTCTCATTCCCTGGCCGCGAGAGAAAGAACCTCCGGAAAGCCGTCATCAAACTCTCCCCCCACAACAAAAAACAAACCAAGAACAAAGCCAAACCTGCAATAAGGACAGGTTCCCCTCCGCCAAACCGCCAGGAAGTCCAAAAGCCAACAGGGGTCAGAGGAATCAATAAAATTCTTAGAGAACGAACCATCGCCACCTTTTCAGCCACCGCACCCCAAACCTCAAAATAAAGCCAGGAAAAGTACATCAATGCCCACCCAGAGAGCAGGTACATGAAGAAAGCCCCAAACCGCTGAATGGCGTTCAGGTCCGGATTTTCAACCCAGACCACCCTCAACATCACTAGAAAATAGACACCAAGGAGCCCCCACATACGCATCTCTAGATCATCCCCAAGAAATATGCCATAAAATCACCAAACCACAGCGCGGATGCCGCTCCACCGGAAAGATAGGACGCCATTAACCCCATGATGAGCCCTCCCACGGCCGTAAGATTATTAGATGAGAAGTCAGCCCACGTTTCTGCCTTTTTCAAGCCATTAACCCAGGACACAAAATTTATCAAATTCCACACCAAGGAAACTATACCAGCCAGAATCAACCACCCCGAAGAGGCAATCAAAGCTACTGATAAGACAAATGCGAATACGAACAAAACGAGCACGAATGAAAATTCAAGAACACCACCATTCTCGCCACTGGCAATCAGGTACGCACCCGCGCCGGTGTTCGGGTCTAGCACCGTATAGCCCAAAGCGGCGCGGCCGTGGAAATTGATTGGGCGCTCATGGGCGGTGACTTCCTTACCTGTCAGGACTGCATTGCGGATATCGGTTTCTTCATCAAGGCTTAGATCAAGGCCCGCCAGCGCCTGGTTGAGGTTAGATCGGGTGATGGTCCAGATTTTTTGCCCCTCAGCTGCGGCGAGCTGGAGGGCTTTGACCGCACTGATTCCGTGGGCCGGATTATCGTCGGTGCTGTACATCCGCTCCGGCACCAGATGCTCCATGGCGGACAGGCGCGCGCCGATCGCGCGATTTACGCCTACCCAGCGTTTATGGTTATTGTCCTTATCGACCCGAATGGCGGCGACGTTGTCCACATCCATGGTGAGCCCGCTGGCCGTAACGTTTCTGGGAATACCGAACCAGTAGCGCGGCTGCAGACTGGTTTTGAATAGCCCATAGCTGGGTGCCCGGTAGCCAACGCTGTTCATCTGCCGCTCGCTGATCTGGTCCTGCATATCGTTGAGAGCAAAGTAGCTGAGAATAGTGCCGTGAAGCAGGTCCCCGACCACCTGTTGCTTGGTGAGCTCGCTATAATCCTCGGCGTTGATTTGAGCACGAGTGGCTTGAAGGTCAGCTTCCAGTTGGCCCGCCGCTTGGGCGCTAATACCTTGCAGATTCAGGGCAAGCGCTCGGTATTCGCCGGCAATCGGCTTGTTTTCAGACGTGTTCCAACCTCGGCCAGGCTGCCAATAACCCATTTCAGAGGCAAGGCTTGAGCCCATTGCCAATTCCTGTTCCGGGCTCGCAACGGTTTCCGACCCGATTGAGAATCTTGCTTTCAGATTGATGAGGTGACCAGGCAAGGTGTCCGGAATCTGGTCGGGGTTCAGCTCTCCATCCCCTCCGGCGTCGGGGATATAGCTGGAGAGGGTATCTTCATCCTCCTGGGTGGCCGGGGAGAATGAAAGAGAAAGGCTTTTTCCGACTAGTGCCACCGTGGGTTCTTCAATTGTCAGTAACTCAGTGCCCTTATAGCCGTTGGTACTGGTATGCAGTCGATACCTGAACTTCCAGCGCACTGAATCGGAGAGCTCATTGGTCGTGAGTTGCCGCGTAACGAGTTCGTAGGGCAAAGACGCTGTCAGTTGTTGGTGGATAACGTCCTTGATGGCCTTGGTGCCCAGTACCTCGCCGACCGTGGCTTCCGGGGCCTGATTGTCGATATACGCTTGTAACTCCGCGCGATAGTCTTCCAGCCTTTCCTCGATGGCTGTGCCTGGCACACCCCGCACCCAGCCTTCCTCTTCGTTGATGGTACTTTCCTGTTCGATGGTGTGGACCAGGTCTTCCGCGTCGAAGGGCACCTGATCCTGCAGGTCCATGCCTTCGCTGTATTCATACTGCTTGAAGCTGGCATCCATGGGGACCCAGGTGTCGCCGGTGCGATGGTCGGCGCCGCGGCTGGGATGGAAGTCGATCCAGGCTTCCACCCAGATGTGCTC
>JAUTCS010000081.1 GCA_030673825.1 Verrucomicrobiota bacterium JB024
TCGCAGGTCGTCGCAATGGCCGAGGTAAACCTGGAAGTCCGTTTGGGCACCCTGATGCCAAGAGAGCAGCTCACCGGAGTGGACCTTGGCAGCGACGGTCGGACTGCTCAGGATAAAGCGATTCGTCCCGGCGGCTTCCCAGAACGCGTCGGCACCATTGCCATAAGTGACGCTCTCGCCCAGCAGATTCTCTCCGTTGGCGTCAAAGCGATTGGCGCAGTAAATGCCCATTCCGTCCCAGGCGGTGCAACCGGGCAGAAGCTCCACCGTGAGACTCCCGGCATCGTGGTCCACAATCAGGCCGGCCGAGCTGAAGGCCGGTTCGCGGGTAAAGGCCAAGTTGCTCAAGGTCAGGCGAGGGCTGTTCTCGCACCACAGGATCGAGGGGAGAAACCCATGTCGCTTCCGGTCATTCCAGCCGACTAGCATGGTGGCGGGCTCGCCGCTCTTGTTCACGGCCCCTCGCAGCGTCAGATCGCCCAGATTGTAAACGAGCAAATGGGTGTCTTTCTGAGGCTCAACTCCCTGGCTGCCGGCGTCGTGGACGATGCCCTCGGTTCGGTGATTGGCGCTGCTACGTAGCAGATAACGGCCCGCCTCGAAAACGATGGTGCGTGCGCCGGTCCGTTGCGCCTCCAGTATGGCCCGTCGAATCCCCGCCGCCGAATCGGTGTCTCCGGGGCTGGTGTAATCTCGTACGAGAACGGGAGGGTGTTCGGGAATAATCGATTTCATCATAGAACAGAGGCTACAGGGGAACAACGTTACCTCTGGGCAACATATACGATAGGCATACAATTGCTTTATGAGCAAAATTGTCAAGTTTTTATATATAGCAAATTACTGGAGCCCGAGGCTTCCCCAGCTGTGCTTACTTCACATACGGCCGTCGTACCAGGTGCCAATGAACAGCTCCAGAACATCGGCGCACGAAATCTTTTGGATGGCTGACAACAAAAAGCCCCGTATGCGTAATATACAGGGCTTTGAGGATGTGTTATAAAGGGTTAGCGTGGCTTGCTATGATTGCGTAGTCTTTGACTGCCAATCAGGAGCACGCCGATTCCTCCCGCAAATAATGCAAATGAGGATGTTTCCGGGACAGTGACAACGTCATCCCAAGTTGTGCCGATTCGCAGGTCATCAATAACAAGGACGCCATCCATATTGGCATAATCAAACTCGATTGCCTCAATGGATGTAGCGCCGGTGCTACTGGCTGCAGTGCGACTGACTGTACTGGTGGAGCCAGCTTCGGTTGTGTCCGGGTTCACCCAGAGAGTCAGCCTGTCATCGGTGCCTGATACGTCGAACTCGAGCTTGCAGACTAATAACACCGTTTCGCCAAGGGTGTAGCTTCCGGCATTGGTGTATCCTCCCACGTCAACGCGGTACTCGCCATTAACAATCCCAAAAAATCCAAATCCGTCGGGATCCGCGGAACTGCCAAAACTTAATCGTGTTACGTACGTGTTGTCGCCTTCCGGGCTGGTAATGTTCACATACATCGAAAAGTACATTGTGCTGCCAGTGGTCGTTGCTTCCGAAAAGACGCGACTTTGACTATATGAGTTTATGTTCGTTGGCGAATCTATCAAATGCCCCGAGCTTACCTGTAGATTGCCGCTTCCCCAGGCTCCGCCCCAGCCATCGCCACCGTCCTGGCCTGCCAGAGGACCGTCAGGGTAGGTATCGAATGTGTCTTCTGCGATGATCGACGCGCTTGCGGGGTTTAGCAAAACCGTGAGTAACGATAATAAAAGTATGTTGCTTGTTGTCTTATGCATTCTGGATAAGAGGTTGGGGTTTAAACGAGGCTAATCAATTTATCGACACTACGTTACTTCCTTGGCGTTTATCGTTCAACACCATGGGGTTTCTTTTGGGGAAAAATGTTTTTATATTAACGAAATCCACGGTGATTCGCATCAACTAGTACGAGGGACCGCCGGTTGCCGTACCCATCCGTTTATGCCATCGTGGTTCAAGCAGGACCCATCCCGTAGTCTTGAGCGGACATCTTTTTTAAATAACGAAATTCGCGTGTCGTTACGGGCTTGCTGTCGTCTTATCAATCAGCATAGCATACGCTTCTCTCGTTGGTCTTTTACTAAGATCACATTTAATCTCCTGCCGTGTCTTCAATTCGAGGGCATACGGCTTCTCTTGAAGTGATCTTCAATTTGATAGTGAAGATGTTACCCTGAGTGGGGTCCCCGCCAAAACCAAGCCCGTTAATAGAATCGGACTACCTGGGGGCGGATAGGTGGGCACTGAGGTCAAGGTGCCTTTCAAGCCATGGCCTTGCCTGCGACTCGGAACCTACAAAATGCTACTCGACCGGTTTGCTTCGTAGCTTGGCGACGGTTTCCAACTGTGCCCGCTGGCAGCGTTGCGGGGGAAGACCTTTCAGGATCTGCTCAATGTCATCGACGACCCTCTCACCCATCCAGGGCCAAACCTCTGGGATGTTGCCCGCCCGGTGGGCTTGCAAAAGAGTGTTGGGGGTCCGGCGGGCCCGGTGGTCTCTCGGGATCGGCTCATCGGGCCACACATCGATGCCCACGCGAACATGGCCTGACTGAGCAGCATCGAGGAGCTCATCGAAATTCACCACGCCGGCACGGCTCATCAGGAGCACCATGCTGTTCTTGCTCATCTTTTCGAAGTAGGTCCGTCCGATGCCGTCGGCATTCTCCGTGGTAACCGCTCCGGTCAGGAAAACCGCTGTAGATTGTTCGAAGCATTCCTCTAGCGTAGCGGGGACTACGCCAAGTTCGCGCAGAACACTGGGGTGTATCCAGGGATCGTGGGCGAGTATCTTGCCGCCGAACGGCTGCAGGAGGGCCAGCAGGGCGCGCCCGACATTTCCGCATCCGACAATCGCCGTTGTGCGCCCAGTGAGGAGAATGGAGTCCTGATTGTCGCCTTCCCCATAAAGGGTCTCGTTCCCGGCGCGAATGGCCGCGTCTGCCTCATGAATGCGACGAGCCAGCGACAAGGCCATCCCGAGCGCCATTTCCGCCACGGGCAAGGAAAAGACCGGAGCGGTCGAGAGGACAGGGATGCCGCGTCGATGGCATTCCTGATAATCGATGTTGGGGAGGAAGTTGCTTTCCACATTGAATACCGCCTTGAGCTTCGGAGCCCGGTCCAGGCGCTCTTTGGGCAACGCGGACTGACCGATCAGAATCGTCGTCTGAGGCAGGTACTTGTCGATATATTCGTCCGTTGCGGGTGTTCCCTCGTGCCAGATAACCTGGCCCAGCGTATCAAGGCGGGCTTTTTCCGCTTTACTGAAAAGCAGGTCGATCGGGCGAGGGTGGGGGTCAAAGAGTATAAGCGGTTGTTCGGACATCGGTTATGATTGGTGGCTGTGATTGATTGGTCAGTGTTCGCCGTTTGCGTTCGGACACATGCGGCTCAACGTCGGCACGATAAAGGAAGACAAGTTTCTCTATTCCCATTCCTGTCGGGGGTGTTGCGTCACTCACGTCAGGATAAGTCGTAAATTATATACTTTTGGGGTTGATAGCGCATCAGCAGTTTTTGACAAATATGCATCGTAATTTGATTTAGCCGTGTTGACACTGAAATGGAGAGCGAGGGCCGGGCAGTTCGGACAGATTGTTAAGGTCTCATGTGAGCGTGGGTCGCCTCTGGAGGAGCACACCCACGAGTATCCGGAGATTTTCTGGATAGAAGAGGGGCCCTGCCTGCATCACATCAACGGCACGCGCGAGCGTCTGGAATCCGGGGATCTGGTTTTTATCCGTGCCCATGACAGGCACCAGTTTGTCTCACTGGGGCGGCGGCGGTTTACCATGACGAACCTGGAGTGTCATCCGCAGTTGGTTGCCGACATCCAGCGGCGTCATTCCCAGCCTTTTGCGGAATGGTTTGAGCATAAACGTGACATGCCTCTCCGGCGCAGGCTGGACATCGGTGAGCTTCAGCAACTCAAGCATATGGCACTGGATTATGTCGCCCGCCCGCCGGACGCTCTGCATACTGAGGCGTTCCTCCTGGATTTGGCCCGGCTGCTTGAATCGTTATCATCCCTTGTCTCGGGGCTGGCGAATTGCCCGGACTGGCTGCGCAGTGCGCTCCTTAAGGCGAAGGAGAGGGAGGTCTTTATCGACGGTGTCGCCGGACTCGTCCGGGTGACGGGACGCTCGGGGGAGCATGTGGCACGCTCATGTCGCAAACATCTGGGGCAGGCTCCGACTCAAATCCTCGAATCTTACCGCATGGCCTATGCCGAACGCTGCTTGCGGTTGACGACGGACCCGGTCACCGAGATCGCCTACGCTTGCGGTTATGCGACGACGACTCCGTTTTACCGGGCATTTCGCCGCCACTACAAACAGCCTCCGCTGGCTTATCGTCGTTGGCTACGCGGCGGGTAGCACTTCCAATCAGCTAGCGAAGAAGCAGCAAGAAGAAAACAGGTGAAGGCCTGAAGGCAGATCGACTTCCGCCACCTGGATGGCTCCGCCCTCAATCCCGTCGGGCACATCCTGCATGCCGAAGCCGCCGGGGCGCGGGAAGCCTTGTGCGGTATCCGCCACGCCGCCGTTGTCCTTGTCGAAGGAACAGTGGAGTTTCATGTCTTGGTTAAGCGGCAGGCCGGACCAGATCAGACCGAGGTCCGCTTCGACCGGTTGCGCAGCCCCCGGTGCTTGCCCGGCCCAGAAGGCCGCGTGGAGCAGTGAGAGGGAGGCGAGCAGGGTAAATTGCTTCATAGGGGCACGATGGATTTTTATCATGGTTTGGGATCAAGCTGTAAAAGCGCGG
Source organism: Verrucomicrobiota bacterium JB024 (assembly GCA_030673825.1). Lineage (GTDB taxonomy): Bacteria > Verrucomicrobiota > Verrucomicrobiia > Opitutales > Cerasicoccaceae > Ruficoccus. Next base: position 4,798 of record JAUTCS010000081.1, read on the forward strand.
TAGGGGAGCCATGGCATGTGCGTGGCCAGGCACTCGCCCGCCTGCGCTTTTCTACGCCAAGTATTCTATTCAGTATGTGGACGACTGTCCAGCTCCTGACATTTGTGTCCATCGTCCAAAATTGATTTGTCGTACTCGGCTAGGATCAGGTCGTGCTGAGCCAGCTGTGGCTGGACTATGCCGGACTGGAAGCGGTGGCTGTGAACTGGCTCGACCGGCATCGCGAAACTCAACAAGCGGTCGGTGGGCTGGTGCTCGTCAGCGTAGGGGAAACGCCCGTTTATATTTTGGAAAAAAGAGAACGAGCGGGGCTCATTTGGGTAAACTCGATTTATGGTAAGCTGATCGATGGATGTATCGGGATTAGGCTTTGATTTTTCATCTCGGTAAGGCTTTTATGGGGGAACACCTCTCTTACTGCCTGGTGTCCCGCTCCTATAGCTGTGGCGAGGCGTGTCGGGGAGATCGATTGAGATGAAAAAGAGCAAGCCAGAGAACGATGATAGTCGGGGGCCCGTCACCCTGCAGGTCATCGCCGACCACGCCGGGGTGACGCGGGCGCTGGTGTCGATGGCTCTGCACAACTCCCCCAAGGTCGCGGCTGCGACACGTGAGCGGATTCAGGCCCTGGCTCGCGAGCTGGGGTACCGCCCGAATCCCATGGTGCGGGCGCTCATGTCCGAGGTGCGGCAGCGCCGGAAGCGTTCGTTTCAGGCGAAACTGGGGTTTGTCACAAATCTTCAGACGGCGGACTGCTGGCTCGGAAAAAAGGGCGTTTACGCCGAGTATTTTATGGGCGCTCAGCAGCGGGGCAGGGAATTGGGCTATGAGGTGGAGCATTTTTGGTTGGGAGAATATCGGGCCAACCCGTCGCGCTTGAGCGATATTCTCCAGGCCCGGGGGATTCCAGGCCTGCTGATCCCGCCCTTGCCGCAGGACGACCGCACTTTTGACCTGGATCTGTCCGGGTTCCGGGTGGTGGCTTTTGGCTACTCGTTGCAGCGGTCGAATATTCACCGCTTCTGTAACCACCATGTACAGACCATTCAGGACGCCGTGGAGCAACTGGTGCGCCGCGGCTATCGGCACATCGGAATCGGTCTTGGGAAAATGGAAATCGAGCAGGTCAACTACTTGTGGCTGGCCGGGCTGGCGGTCGCGCGTTGCCGCTTCCCGGGGCTGAAGATTTCCTTCCTCAATACGAAAAAAGTTGAGCGTGCATCCTTTCAAAAATGGATCCGGCGAACGAAGCCGGAAGCGGTGATCTGCCTCGGCCACGATACGCATGCATGGCTCCTGGAACTGGGCCTGAGGACTCCGGAGGACATCGGCTATTTGCACCTGGACTGCCGCAGTGACGCCCAGATCAGCGGCATGTATCAGAATACCAAGCGGCTCGGCATCGCCGCGGTGGAACTGCTGGCCACACTCGTCGAGGGCAGCATCTCCTCAGACGACGGCAAGCCCCGGTATGTGATGGTCAACAGCGACTTTCACGAGGGAAGCACCCTGCGACCGCTCCCGGCAGAGGCCTGATCAGTGGCTGCCGCCGGAGGGCGTACCGCGCCGTGAGCCGTTTAGGAGGCGGACGAGGGCAGGGGGGTGACCATCTGGCCCTCCACCCAGCCGCCGCGGATGAGGACTTCCTTGGAGAAGGCGGGAAAGCCGTATTCGTTGTTGTTGATCTGCTCGGCCACGAGATCGACGGCGGCGGCGCCCATACGCTCGTAATGTGGGTCCACCCCGGAGTATTCCGGATAATTGGGACAGCAGGTGACAACGGCCAGGTTGATGTCCTCGGGGACGCGCAGCCCCAATTGGGGCAGGATTTTGCTGAAGGGCCAGTTAAAGGTGATGATGGCGTCGGGCTTGAAGCGTTTGCACCAGGCTTCGATTTTGTCCACGTAGAGGTCGTCGATCAGCAGGGGCTCGATCCGCGGGCTGTCCGACCCCATATACAACTCGCTCATGCGGATATAGGCGGCGCTGACGCGGTGCTGGCTGAGGGGCTCATGGAAGGTTTTGAAAGCCAGGCCGATACGGCGACAGCCGTGCTTCCAAAGCTCTTCGTAGGCCAGGCAGGTGTTGCCAAAGAAGTCCTCCGCCACGCAGTGCAGGCGAGGCGGGTCGATGTTGTAGTTGATACAGGTGACCGCGAAGTCCTCCCAGGGCAGGTCGATGACGGCGGTGTGGCGCATCCAGGGCAGGATGATCACGCCTTTGACCCCCCGCTCGCGCAGGATCTGCGAAAACCGGGCCGAGCTCAGGTTGGGTTCGCTGTACCAGAGGATATCCGGGAAAAAACCCAGTTGCTGGCAACGGTCGCGAATACCCTGCATCAGCCGTGAGTCGCTGTCGAACTCCATCCAGCCGGTGCGACGGGGGAAGGTGTGAATCACGGCGAGGGTAGACTGCAGGGACAGCGGGCGGGCCTGGCGTACGTGGCTCATCAGGGCGGTCACGTGCGGGTTCTGCCGGTAGCCCAGACGTTCCGCGATGGCGTGGATGCGCGTACGGGTTCCCTCAGCCACGGACGGATGGTTCCGCAAGGCCATGGAGACCGTGGCGGTGGTTACTTTAGCCTCCGTGGCGATGGTTTTCAGGGTGACGTGCGCCATGCGGGATTTAACGAATTAAATAACCTGATACTTGTTCGATAATGTGACGTATATAATCTTTACGCTAACAAATATGGCGAGGCTTTTTCCAGAATATCGAGCCTTGCCGGTCCCTCCAACTAAACCCCCGGTACCCGCAATGAATCTGAAGTTGACCTCCCTTTTACTTGTCTCACTGGCGCCTTTTTTAGGGCAGGCGGCCGACACCCCGTTGGGCGACAAGCTCGTGCTTGAGCTGACTTTCGACCAGCCCGGTGAGGCGGGCACGGTCATGCTCGATGCGGAGCAAAAGCCGGCCGATCTGCGCGGCGCAGAAGGCAGCGGTCTGGGGGCCGGGCGTCCGTTCGACAATACCGCCGCGCTCGGCATGGGCGGCAATAACAAGAACCCCGGCTCGGGCCCTCAGCTGAAGCTCGACAAGGGCTCCGAGTTGGTGGCCGGTGCGAAGTCCTTCACGCTGCAAGGGTGGTACCGCACAGAGACGGGGCAGACCCCCGGCAACTACGCGCGGCTCTTCGCCACGGCGCGTGTGACCTGCAACTTTGACAACAAGGATGGCCGGGGCCTCTCGATTTCCATCAACAAAGAGGCTGCCCTGTGTCCGGACGGTGCCTTCCGTACGGCGGACGAGTGGACCTTTTTCGCCCTTACCTACGACGGAACCAAGACCACGGACAACCTGCTGTTTTACGTTGGCTCGCAAAGTGAACCCGTGCGCCTGGTGGCCCGCCTGAATCTGCCCGCTGGCACCGTTTACGAGAGCGGCAGTAATCAGCCGCTCACGGTGGGTAATCTGCCCTCCGGAGACCGTCCCTTTGACGGGCTGCTGGATAACTTCCGCCTCTGGGTGGACAAGTCTGGCGCAGGAGCCGTGCTCAATGAGTCGCAACTTGAGCAGGTGCGCAAGTCCGACCATTGATCCGCAGCTTCTCGTTATCCCTTCCCATCACCTCCATGTACCCCCTTCAATATCGCTCCAGTGACCTCCGTCCCCGGTCTCGGCGGGTTCCCGCTTTTTCCCTGATCGAGCTGCTGACGGTTATCGCGGTGGTCGCGCTGCTGGCCTCGCTCGTCTTTGTCGGGGCGGGAAAGGTGCGCAACACGGCCATGAAGTCGAGAGCCGGGGCGAACATGCGCCAGGTCGGGGTCGCCGTGCTCACCTTTGCCAACGAGCATACTGGCACGCTGCCGGGGCCCAGTGGATTGGGCTTGGTCCCGTACTATGATGCGAGCAGACCCTACCCGAGGAATACGGAGCTGGCAGCCTGTATTGCGCCTTATCTGAGCGCTTCCACCGGCTCCACGGACAATGGCAGGGTTTATGTCGAGGAGCTGATCTGTCCGGCGGCATCAACGATGGTCGATGGGAGCGATGGCTCTCTGCCGCCACCCTATTTTGTACAGAACTACACGCTGGCCATCCCGCGGGGGCGGATATTTGGGGCGCAGCAGTACGGTAATACCGATGCTACCAATGGCTGGATGCTTTCGCGGATTCAGGAGTTGGGCAACGATGCCAATATCTGGATGATCACGAATCTCGACCAGAAGCTGCCCTCGGACATGCCTTCGGCCAATAGTGGCCAGGTACGCAGCTCGGGCTGGTTTTCCCGTCTGCCGGAAGAGCCGGTCTGGGGGGATACCCGGCTGCGTCTATATCTGGACGGCCACGTGGCTGAAGTCCCCCGCGATGCCGATCCGTGAGCCGGCCACTTGTCGATGCGATCAACCCTTTTACCACCGTTTTCCCGACTTTTTACATGAAGAAATTCGCTGTAACCGCTGCCTGTTTTTCCCTCCTGGTCCTGGAGGCCAGCTGCCTGCATGCCGAGACGACCGACGTGCTTTTCGAGGACGGCTTTGAGGATGGGCTCCAGACCTGGGTTGTCCAGGAAGAGGTGGCCATGAGTACCGTTCACCCCGAGGCCGCCCACAGCGGCGAACGGGGATTACGCGTGATCGACGCATCCGCGAAGGAAGGCTCTTCGGTTGCCACCCCGCGCTTTACGGTGGAGTCCGGGATGGCCTACCGCCTGAAGTTTGCGGCCCACAATGTCTCAGGTGACGGCTCCGCGCTCTACCTGCGTTTTTTCGACAAGGATGGCAGGCAGTTGAATCGTTCGAGCGATCTGCAATCGATCAGTAGTAAGGCTTGGCGCGAGTATGCGATCACCGCCGCCCCGCCGCAGGGAGCGGTCAGCGTGGACGGGTGGATTCACACTTACGCCGGAGCCACTGTGGTGATCAATGTGGACGATGTTGTGCTGGAGGCTTTTGAGCCGGTGAGTGAGCCGCCCTGGGAGCCACAGTACAAGCTCACCCCGGACGATCCGCGTCTGACCTTGGCCGACGTACCCGGCCCCGACGGGCTGGTGTACCCGGATTGGCGTATGGCCGGGGTTGTCGGAGGCATCCCTGCGGTACCTGCCGTGATCGGGCCGGAACGTTTCGCCGGACTGGGGGGCACGGATATCGCTCCGGCGATCAACGCCGCGTTGGCCAAGGCCGCCGCGCAGGGCGGGGGAGCAGTGGAGCTGCCCGCGGGAGCATTTCTGCTGGACTCGCCGGTCATCATCCGCGACTCGGGCGTGGTGCTTCGGGGGGCTGGCCGTGGAGAGACGCGCCTGATTTATCAGGAGTACATTCCCCGCGGGGAGATACGTTCGCTTACCTGGACGCCCTCGGGCGTGATTGGGCCCAACGGCTTTTTTGAAGTGCAGGCCAATCCGAAAGACCTCGTGCTGATCCGTCTGTCCAGCGACGACACACTCCTGTATGAGCGCACCCGAGCCGCCCACTGGGGGAACCGCTTCGCCGGGCGGGTGCGCGGGGCCAACGTACTCGAAGCGCTCGGCGAAGGTACGCACCCGATCAAGGCGGAGATCGCCTATGCCAACGGAGACACTTTCAGCGCCGACTTTACGTTGACGGTTTCGGCTCAGGAGCAGCCTGACGAAATCTGGGCGGACCAGTACGGGGCGGTTATGATCCTCGGGGGCGGACCGACCGGACCTGAGATCAAACTGACAGAGACCGCCGCGCGGGGCAGCAACCAGCTCCAGCTGCCTTTGGGGCACGGTTTCGTGCCCGGCGACCGCCTGATGATCCTGGCCCCGGCCACACCGCGCTGGAACGCCATCGTGGGGAACAACTGCCCCTGGGGCACCTTCCGCAGCAACATGCTGGAGGTCACCGCGGTGGATGGTGACACCGTGACGGTGAACCAGCCCGTGCGGATTGATTTCCCGGTCGAGGACGGCAGCTACGTGCAAAAACTGAAGACGGTGGAGCGCTCCGGGGTGGAGGATCTCACCATTGAACAGAAGGTCTTCACGACCGAGCTGGTGGGCCCGCGCATCCCCGCTACCTTGTGGTACCCGATGGAGGACCTGTGGGCCGACGGGGTGACTTCCTGCCATGCCTGGAACTGCTGGGTTCGCGGCGTCGAGGTCATCAACTCCGGTCGCAATCCGCTCTACCTGACGCGTTCGAAGTTCTGCGAGGTGCGCAACAGCATCGCGGACGGGGCGATCTTCCGTGGGGGTGGCGGGACCGGCTATGTCGGGTTCGAGCGCTCCTACGACTGCCTGATGGATAATGTTTACACCGTGAAGATGCGCCACGCCCCGGACCTTCAATGGGGGGCGGCGGGTAACGTCGTGCGCGACAGCCACTTCGTCGGCAGTGATGGGCAGTGGCATGCCGGTTGGACTCACGAGAACCTTTTTGAAAACAACGTGATCGAGCAGAGCTCGGCCAACCTGGGAGACGGCCCCTATGGCAAGGGCGGGGACGGCACCTACGGGCACGGCTTCTACGCGACCGGCCCGAGTGACTCCGCCCACGGTCCGCAGGGGCCGCGCAACGTCGTGTACTACAACGATGTGACCGCGCCCAAGGACGGTATCTACATGCAGGGCGGTAACGAGGCCTGGCTCATCGTGTACAACCGCTTCGTGCTCGAAACGGGGCGCGGGATTTCCATTAAGGAAATGAGCTTCGATCACATCATCGCGGGTAACGTCTTTGTCCAGCCTGGCGACAAGGAGTCCGGCATTCTCATCGGTAACAGCAACTGCACCGGTATCGAGATTCTCGACAACACCTTCTACGGCCCCCTCAAGGAAGTGGTCACCTTCCGCTCCGGGCTGGGTGATATCGAGTGGGAAGAGGGCAACGAAATCCTGCACATCCCCGCGGGGGGCGTTACCTCCGTGCCGCGTCCGGACCCAGCCGTGAAATCCATTTTCCAGTGGCAGCGCGATCATGCTCCCGCCACGGAATCCTCTAACTAAACCCAAAACACAAAACGCATCATCATCATGTCCAAGAAATACATTATCTCCGTTTTTGCAGCCCTCATCAGCGCTGGTCTGGCGCAGGGGCAGACCCTGATGTACGAGTACAGCTTCAACGATGCCGCGAACGCGACCTACACAACCTCCACCGGCTCTACCTCTGCCACCGCCGATTTTACCAACTATGTGACAGAGGGGAGCACGGACCGCACGAGCTACAACCTCTTCGGCTCCAGTACGAGTGGCGTTTCCGGGCAGGCCGGGGACTACGCCTTCGATAACTCGATTTCCACCGAGATGGGCGGTAGCGGGGCCATCAATGGAACCGGCGCCGGCTACGGTGGCCTCGGCCTGGCCAGTGGCACCGCCACGGGTTTCAATGGGCTCACGTCTTTCACCATCTCGGGCTGGTACAAGGCCAACTCGCTGCCGTCCAACTACGCTCGCTTGATCGAGATTGGCAGCTCAAGCACCTCGACCAGCGTTCTGTTTCAGGGAAACAGTGGAAGCAGCGCCACCAATCTGCGGCTCGGGACGAATGTCGGCGGAGCCACTGCCAATCTGGAAGTCAACAACGCCATGCTGCTGGCCGTTGATTCATGGGTCTTCTTTGCCTTTGCCGTCGATGGTGTGAACGGAACGATCACCTTGTACGCCGGCACGGACAGCGCCGCTGTGACCCAGCTCGGCAGCGCGGATATCACGGCGGGTACCGTCTATGTCGGCGGGGATAGCCTCGCGATCGGCAACTCCATGGGCAGTGGCAACCAGCGACCCTTTGACGGCCTGATGGACAACGTGCGCGTTTGGGGCTCGTCCACCGATGCTTCCGGTGCCCTCAGCCTGAGCACGCTGGAGTCTGTCCGCTCGGGCGATGTCATTCCCGAGCCTTCGACCTACGCCGGTCTTTTTGGTGCTGCGGTTGTGTGCCTCGTGCTGCTGCGTCGCCGCCGCTAAAGGCGTAGCGGTCAGGAGGCTTTTGAACTCCCGCCGGACCCCAGTTAAATCGAGCCACCCGTTTACGATCGTCTGCGATCGTGAGCCGGGGGGCGTGTGAACAATGATGCGTAATAAGGCGTGCCGGTAGTCCCGGCACGCTTTATCTATTTACAGATCAAGAGCACGTTAGTGGAGATACTCAAACGCGCCGATATACCGTGCTGTTACAGCGGTTGCTTGGGGATGCTGCGACGATGGGATCTGGTTGAGGATGGGCACAGCTGCGCACACGATACGTGGCGAAGAGCCTGCGTCTGGCTTCTGAACCCCGAATGGTCGGTCGATATCCTCAGTGTGCGACGGTGCCTTCGGCCCGGACGCAGGCGGATGCTACCGGTGCATGTAGGGAAACGCGCTCGGCGGGCGCGGCCCAGGGAAGGCCCAATTCGGAAAACAGTTGTTCCTTTCGGTAACCCGTTTCCAGCGCCGCGTTCATGTCGGGCAGGTAGGTCAGGCTTTCTCCCGGCTTAATCATATCGATACGGAGCATATCGGACGGAAGCGTGCGGATGCTGATGGCCTGAATGCCCTCCACGCAGAGCGTGTGCGCCATCGCCGCTTCCGGACCACATAAGGTCGGGAAGTCTTCAGGCGTTCGGCACTGCTCCAGGCAATAGCGGAACTTGTGCATGGTGTTGCCGTCGGGGGCGCCGTAGCTGAGCGTGCGCCCGTCGCGGAAGGTGGCGACGATTTCCTCACCCACCGAATAGTCCACACGCGCGTCTTCGCAGGCGAAGCTAAATGCTGGGCCGGCGGCTGTCTTGACGCAGTGCGCGGTGAAAAAGAGAATTTCGGGGCCCTCGCGTGTTTCGATGCGGCAGCAGGCCGCGTCAAAGTTCTCGATCTTGTTGGCGCGGTAACACTCGGCTTGCATGGACACCGGGGTGGTCGCGAGCGAAGGGGCGGGGCCGCTGACATACAGCATGTTGTGCAGGTAGTGCGCGGTCGCGTTACTGAGCGGGCTGTCGTTGACGATCCTTCCGTTTCGGTCACGGATCGCCCCTGCCCAGTTGTTGCGCTGGTAGTAGGTGTTCGGACGTGGCCAGGCCACGCGGGTTTTTAATCGCTGGGGGGCGCCGAGCTTACCGGCTAGCAGGTCCGCTTTAAGTTGAAGGATGGCGTCGCTGTACGACCATTGATAGCCGATTTCCAGGAAGCAGCCGGAAGCATCGCGGGCGGACATCATCCGCTGCGCTTCTGCCACGGTCGCGCAGATGGGCTTTTCGCAGAGCACGTTCATGCCGGCTTCCAGCGCGGTACAGCTCTGCTCGGCATGAAAGGAAATAGGGGAGGCAATCGCGCACAAATCAGCCCCATGCCCCGCTTGTAGACACTCTTCCAGGGTGTCGTAGAGCGGGATGTCTTTCCCCGCCACCAGATGCCAGTCCAGACTGCGATCGGCCATCGGGTCCACGATGGCGCGCAGGCGGACCTCGCCGCTGGCCATCAGCTTGACGGCCTCCCGCAGATACAGGCCGCCGTAGCCGCCGATACCGATGAGGATAACATCCACGGGCTTGTTTTGCATGTTCATAAGCGGGAAAAAATTCTTGTTGGGAAGAGGTAGCGTGCGAAGGGAGTGCTCATGGATGGCCAGTTGTCTGCTCCAGCGATGAGGGAGGGAAACTAATGTCCAGCAGCGGATCGGATGTCTCCTGCATCCACTGTTCCAGACGCTGCTCAAGGCCGGCGCGGATGCCTTCGTATAGAGGAAGGCTCGCCAGGTTTCGCTGTTCGGTCGGGTCCAGCATGAGATCGTACAGCTCAACCGGTTCCAGCGGGAGCTGTTCCCATCCGGCCTCAAGAAACATCATTTTGGGCACGGACTGGTCGCAGGTGTCGACAACGCGTTGGGTACCCTCTGCGTACCGGCGGACGAGCTTGTAGCGGGGGGTGCGGATGGAGCGCTGCGGGTTGTAAATGTTCGGGCCGTGATAGGTGACCTCTCCGAAGAGCTCGTCGTGAAGCTCGCCCTCCGTTCCGTTCAGCAGCGGTATCATGGAATGTCCCTGGCACACCCCGGGTGTTGCGAGGCCGAGCCAGTCGCAAAGGGTGGGTATCAAGTCGAGGTGGCTGACCATGGCGTCGATCACCTGGCCGCCGGAGAACCCTCCCGGCCCGCGCAGGATCAGCGCCACTTGCAGGCCCGCGTCGCTCAGGCAGCACTTCATCCGGGGCAGAGCGGGACCGTGGTCGGTCGTGATGATGAAGAGTGTATGCTCAAGCTCGCCGTGGCTCTCCAGTGCCTGATAAATACGCCCCAGCTCGTGGTCGGCGCGCTGGGCGGCTGCGCAGAAGTCCGCCCAGTCTCGTCGGTTGGCCGGGGTGTCGGGGATCGTCTCGGGCGGGCGCACGTACCGCGGATCGCCCAGGGGGCCGTCTTCGTGGTAGGGGGCTGGGCCACCTGGCTCGTGCAGGCGGCAGCGGTGGGTTTCAGAGACGCCGACATCGAGGAAAAACGGGGTGTCGGCGTGGTTTTCAATAAAGGCGCAGGCTTGGTTGGCGCTTTGAGCGGCGGCGGAGTAGTTGGCGGTGGCCAGGTCGCGGCGATAGCCCAGTTCACCCCGACGGTTGTGCTCGATCACATGCTGGATGCCGCACAGCGCCGTCTCGTAGCCGGCCTGGTTGAGCAGGTGGACAAGCGTCTGCGAGTAGTCTTCCAAGTTATGGCCGCGGTGAGCGAGTCCAAGCATACCGACGGAGTGCGGTGACTGTCCGGTAAGGAGCGCAGCCCGGCTCGGAGAGCAGGTCGGTGAGGCGCAAAAGGCCTTGCGGAAGAGCACGCCTTCCTCCGCTATCCGCTGCATCCACGGCGTGGGCACGGCGTATCCATAGGGCTGGAAAAAACGCCCACTGTCGTGGGTATGGAAATAAACGATGTTGGGCGGCTTGGCTGCTGACATGAGGAGAACCCTCGAAGAATCTTACCGCCGGTGTGCGGATGCTACCCTGGCGAATGACCACGAAAGCCCGTACCGCTCAGACGCAAGCGGAGGTCTTTCGAGTCATGCGGGTATTTTCCTCCGCTTTGATCCGCCCAACAATCTTCGCGTTATTTAATTCGTTAAAAGCGCCTTTGCTCTCCTGATATCGTGGATTGCAGGTCACTCGATGTGCTTGAGCAGAACTCGTGAGGGGAGAGTCCGTAGGCATATAGAATGTTTCAAAGCCCCTTGACAAACGCCTGTTCTTGAATACCCGTAGCACTTAAAGGGTTCACCAGCACATCTGCGGTGATAAGTAAACAGCAGTGGTAGGGTCGCCATTGCAAGTAACCAGATTACTTGTTATGACCCTTCTGAGCCATATCTTTAATGCTGCGTGTGGACCTCTTCTTGCCGTACTGGGAACAGCCTTGTTCCTGAACGCGATGAAGGATCGCTCGCCTGGGAATGCGAATTCCAGGATTAGGACGCAAACACTGGGCCTGTTTGTTTGTGCGACATCGTTTGTATCTGTGGCACTGTGCACCAAGCTGCTGCTGCGGGTGATCAACAACTCAACGGACAGCTCAATCCTGATCTTTGAGTGGACGCTGATCGCGATCTCATCGATTGCCTGGGTACTTGGGTTTCTGTACTTCCCGAGATTCTTCAAGACACGCCGGGCCGTGCGGTATCTCGTTTTCAGTACCGCGTCGGTCGCTATCCTGGCCGTTGTTTTCAGGGATCATCAACTGACTGTCAGCGATGCTTTTTTGCTCGCGGCGACAGCGGTGTGGATCGCCGTAAGCGTTGTTTCTGAGCGAAAACGGATCCTGCGCAGGCAAGGACAAGAGCGTGTGACGGACCGTTGAGCGGTCGCATCCACCGGCTTAACGCTCAGGAGCGTATTTCCTGGGAGGGCTAGGCCTGGATGCTGGGCATTGTGTGTATGGATGGGGACCTTTTTCTTGTATGAACTTTTATCTTATCGGGATGATTGGCGTCGCGCTGGGCGCCGTTATCTGGCCATTTGTTGCCAGGCGTAACGCGGTCTTGGCGGGCTGGCTCTCGTCGGTGGTGCCGACGGCCATGTTTGTCTGGCTGATCGCACAGACCGGTACGGTTATGCGGGGGGACTTGCCCGCGTACACCCTGGAGTGGGTGCCGCAGATGGAGGTGGTGTTCGAGCTGAAGCTAAACGGACTCGGCTTATTGCTCTCGCTGCTGATCAGCGGTATCGGAGCGCTGATTCTGATCTACGGGGGCGGTTACCTGAAAGGCTCTCCGCAGGCGGCACCGTTCTTTGGTTTCGTGCAGGTGTTCATGCTGGCGATGCTCGGCCTGGTCATCTCGGACAACCTGATCGTGATGTTTGTTTTCTGGGAGCTGACGAGCATCTCTAGTTATTTGCTGATTGGTCTCAACCACTCGAACGAGGGCGCGCGCAAGTCGGCCTTGCGGGCGCTTCTGGTCACGGGTGCCGGGGGGCTGGCGCTCTTGGCGGGAGTGATCCTGCTGGCGATGGTCGGTGGTTCATATAGCATTTCGGAGCTCCGGGGGCAGGCGGATGTCGTTCATGCGAGCCCGTTCTATCTGGCGATTGTCATCTTGATTGTGCTCGGGGCTTTTACGAAGTCGGCGCAGTTCCCCTTCCATTTCTGGCTGCCGGATGCAATGGCTGCGCCCACACCGGTTAGCGCCTACCTGCACTCTGCCACGATGGTCAAGGCCGGGATTTTTCTCCTGGCGCTGCTGACGCCTATCCTCGGCGGCACGGTGATCTGGCACGACACGCTGACGCTGTTCGGCGCGGCGACTATGTTGCTGGGCGGGATATTTGCGCTCGCCCAGACGGACCTGAAGCGCCTGCTGGCTTACTCTACCATGAGTGCGCTGGGCACGCTCGTCATGCTGCTGGGGCTGGGGACAGATCTGGCGATCAAGGCCGCAATGGTGTTCCTGATCGTGCATGCGCTCTACAAGGCTCCGCTGTTCATGATCGCCGGGGTCGTGGACAAGGCGACAGGCACGCGCAACATCACGCTGCTGCACGGCCTGGGCAAACGCATGCCGCTGCTGGCCATCGCGGCTGCCGGAGCCGCTTTCTCGATGTGCGGTATACCCCCCGTTATTGGCTTTATAGGCAAAGAGCGTCTCGATGAGGCGAAGATAGAAGCGTACAGCAACACGCGGCTGGTAACGGTGATGG
>JAUTCS010000082.1 GCA_030673825.1 Verrucomicrobiota bacterium JB024
TCTTTGAGGTTTTAAAGAACTACGGATTTTTCAAAAACCTGTTCGAGGCCACGGTGGCGTGGATCAAAGAGCATCAGCCGCGAGCGGTCTGCTTTGTCGATTACCCGGGGTTCAACCTCCGCCTGGCCGAGCGCCTGCACAAGGAGGGCATCAGCGTGAAGGGCGGGGGAGCGACGCGCCTGCTCTACTATATCAGCCCGCAGATCTGGGCGTGGAAGGGGCACCGGCGCTTCAAGATGGCCAAGCTTCTCGACGCGCTGGCGGTGATTTTTCCCTTCGAGGTCAAGTGCTACGCGGACACCGACCTGCCCGTGACCTACGTGGGGCATCCTTTTACGGCGGCGGACTACGAGCTGCCGTTGCGTTACGCGCCGGAGGGGCCGCTCCTGCTGCTGCCCGGCAGCCGCAAGACGCCCGTGCGGCGGATTTTCCCGCTCATGCTGCGCGCACTGGAGCGGCGCTACGGCGGCTCGGGGCCGGGTGAACCGGCGAGGCAGCGAAGCGTTTCGCCGGACGAGCGGGCGGTGGCGATTTACCCCGGCGAGGCCATTGCGGAGGTCCTGCGCGAGCAACTGGCGGCTTTTCCGGCGCTGAAGGACCGGGTCCGGCTGGAGCCCGGCGACGCGGTGGCCGAGGCGGCGGCGGTCCTGACCAGCTCGGGCACGATGTCGCTCAACTGCGCGCTGGCGGCGATTCCGGGAGCGATTGTTTACCGGGCCAACCCGCTGACGTACTTCATCGGGCGGCGCGTGGTCAGCATCGACCGACTGGGCATCGCCAACATCCTGCTCGGGCGCGACGTGTACCCCGAATATTTGCAAGGCGCGGCCAGCCCCGAGGCGCTCGGGCGCGAGCTCGACGCCTGCCTGGGCGATCCGGCCCGTCTGGCCGCGACCCGCGAGGCCGCAGCCGAGCTGCTGCATCAGCTTGGTGAGGAGCGCGAGATGTCGCCCGCGCAGTGGGTGTTGAAAAACCTGCCGTCCCTCGCCTGAACCCGGTAAAAGCGAACCGCAACGACGGCGCAAGCTGCGCTGCTAATGTAGGCATGTTGGGGGCGGCGCGGTGTCCGGGCGTGACTTTGCCGTCGGCATCCTCATATTCTCGTGGCCGCTGAACCAGCTGTTGCCCATGACGACCCCCTTGAGCGAAATTCGTGAAAAACTCATCGATGCGGACGCCGCGTGTACCGACTGGGAGGGCTTCGAGTGTTGGAGCCTGCCCCTGGACGAACTGGGTGCGCGTTTCGTCCTCCCCAAGCGCGCCGCCACGGGCAACCCGTGGTTCTGGCGTCCGGAGTTTTTCGGGGCATTTCCAGGGGCCGACCTCGCGCTGCTGGCGCGGGGATGGACGCTGGGGTTTCTTGATTTACCGAACCATTACGGCTGCCCGTTGGCGGTGGAGAAGTTCGCCGGGCTGCATACTTTTGCCACGCGCCGGTTGGGGCTGGCCGCGCGGGTCGCCATCATGGCGCTCAGCCGCGGCGGGCTCTCCGGGTATCACTTCGCGTCCGAGTACCCGGAAAAGGTCTGCGCCCTCTACGCGGACAACCCAGTGTGCGATTTTCGCAGCTGGCCCGGCGGGCTGTGGAAGGGTCCCGGCAGCCCGGAGGATTGGCAGAAGCTCCTTGCCGTCTATGGCCTCAGCGACGCCGAGGCCCGAGCCTACGCGCACCAGCCCGCCAGCGAGGCGACGCTGCGACCCATCGTCGAGGCAGGCATCCCGGTTCTGCACGTGGCCGGTGACGCCGACGAGGTCGTCCCCTACGAGGAAAACACGGTCGTCCTGCGCGGCCTGCTGGAAAAACTCGGCGGCGACTACCGCGAGATCACCGTCCCCGGCGGCAAGCACCACCCGCACGGCCTGCCGGACCTCACGCCCATCGTGGAGTTTTGCGAAGAGGCGTTCGCCCGGTGCGGCGAGTAGCGATTACGTGCCGGGGGGTGCGTTAGTTTCAGCTCCCTGTTTTTTACCACGGATATTACGGATCACAACAGATAGTTCTATTCCGATTCGTGCCATCCGTGTGATCCGTGGTTAAATAAAATCTTTTTCCGCCGGAAAACTTCCGCGCTTGCCACGGCGGGCGGGGGCGCTTGCATTGGAGCGCTTATGGCAAAAGCGAAGACAGCCATCACCCCGACGCGGGCCGAGGACTACCCGGAATGGTACCAGCAGGTCATCAAGGCCGCCGACATGGCGGAAAATTCGCCCGTGCGCGGGTGCATGGTGATCAAGCCCTGGGGCTACACGCTGTGGGAGAACATCCAGCGCGTGCTCGACCAGATGTTTAAGGACACCGGCCACGTGAACGCCTATTTCCCGCTCTTCATCCCCAAGAGCTACCTCGAAAAAGAGGCCGCCCACGTCGAGGGCTTTGCCAAGGAGTGCGCCGTGGTGACGCATTCGCGCCTCGTCGATGACGGCAACGGCGGGCTCAAGCCCGACAGCCCGCTGGAGGAGCCGCTCATCGTGCGCCCGACCTCCGAGACCATTATTGGCGAAATGTACGCCAAGTGGGTCCAAAGCTACCGCGACCTGCCCATCCTCATCAACCAGTGGGCCAACGTCGTTCGCTGGGAGATGCGCACCCGCCTGTTTCTGCGCACGGCGGAGTTTCTCTGGCAGGAGGGGCACACCGTCCACGCCACCGCCGAGGAGGCGATGGAGGAGACCCGCAAGATGCTCGCCGTCTACGCCGACTTCGCGGAGAATTATATGGCCATGCCCGTGATCTGCGGGGAAAAGACCCCCGGCGAGCGTTTCCCCGGCGCGGACCACACGTTTTCCATCGAGGCCATGATGCAGGACCGCAAGGCCCTCCAGGCCGGGACCAGCCACTTCCTGGGGCAGAACTTCTCCAAGGCCAGTGGGATCAAGTTCCAGAACGAGCAGGGCGAGGAACAGCTCGCCTGGACGACCTCGTGGGGCGTCTCCACGCGCCTGATCGGCGGGCTCATCATGACCCACGCCGACGACGACGGCCTCGTGCTGCCGCCGCGCCTGGCCCCCTCGCACGTGGTTATCCTGCCCGTCATGCACAAGCCCGAGACTGCCGACGCCGTGCTCGCGTACTGCGAGTCGCTCAAGCAGGAGCTCCAGGCGCAGACTTTTGCGGGTCGCCGGGTCGAGGTCGAAATCGACAAGCGCGACCTGCGCGGCGGTGAAAAACGCTGGGGCTGGGTCAAAAAGGGCGTGCCGCTCATCGTCGAGGCCGGCCCCCGCGACATCGAGAACAACGCGGTCTTCGTCGCCCGCCGCGACACCGGCGAAAAGGTCGGCCTGTCCCGCGCCGAATTTGTCGCCACCGTGGCCGAGCGCCTGCAAGGCATTCAGGACGACATGCTCGCCCGCGCCAAGGCCCACCGCGCCGAGAACACCAAGACCCTCGACACGCTGGAAGACTTTAAGGCGTACTTTACGCCGGAAAACGCCGAGCGCCCGGAAATCCACGGCGGCTTTGCCATCGCGCACTGGGGCGGCGATGCCGAGGACGAGGACCGCCTGGCCAAGGAGATGAAGGTGACCATCCGCAACATCCCGCTCGAAGGCCAGTTCGGCTACGACGGGGAGCCGGGCACCTGCATCTACACCGGCAAGCTCAGCGCGCAGCGCGTCATCTTCGCCAAGTCGTACTAAACCTTCCGCGACCGGGGGCGGGAACATTCGGCCCCCGGTTTTGACTCAATCCTTGTCGCGTCCCAAGCGGTTCACCGGACGGGGTTTACCTCGCTGCCCGGAAAAATACCTTTGCCAGCGGGGCGCCGAACGTCTTTCCCTTTTTTCCCATGCCCAAAGTCGATCTCGAACTCGTCAAACTCGTCCTGCAGCGCAACGAACTGGATGTGCGCCAGGTCTCGCAGATTATCGAAGACATCAACGTCGAAGTGGCCGCCATGGTCGAAGACGAGGATAAGCCGCCGCCCATCAAGAAGCAGTTCGTCATGATGGTGTCTGACCCCGAGGGCAAGCTCGCCGGACAGAATATGACCGGCTGGGTCCTGCAAATCCCCGAGGAGGACAGCCCCTACGTGGCTAACGAGCGCCTGATCAAGTCCGGCTACGCCTACAACGCCTCGCCGCGCGGCCGCCGCATCCCGGTCCAGTCCATCGGCGAGATCTGCGAGGTCGTCACCGCGAAGTTCACCAAGGAAAACAACGTGTGGATCAAGACCAAGGAGCCCATCCTCCTCGTGACCACCGACAACAAGCTGCCCATGGACGAGGGCGGCAAGTTCTAGCTTTTTTGTTTTTATGTGATTGGATGCGAGAAACCCTTTTGTGAACAAAAGGGTTTCTCGCGCTCTTCCCAAAAAACTTTATCTTTTTTGCGTATTGCACGCACCCGCATTTACTCATCCTTAACGTCGTATCACCATGAAACGTGCCCTTCTGATCCTTTCCGCCCTGTTTTGCCTGAGCCTCCCGGCCATGGCCGCCGATTCGCCCGAGGGCGAGTTCGCGGACAAGATCGAGCAGGCTTTCTCCTCCGGTAAGCCCCAGAGCTTTATGGACCTGTACTACCAGGGGGTGCCCGCGGAACTGACCCCGGTTTTTACAAAGCTGTGGCAGACGGTCCTCTCGGACAAGACCGAGCTGGCCCACGCACAGATCAAGCCGCTGGAAGAAGAGAAAGTGGCCGAGGAAAACCGTTCGGTCGAGGCCGCCGGCAAGGTCTATGTGCGGACCGCTCCGGCCGTCGCCGCGCTGATTATCGACACCAAGGCCAAGGAAAAGATGACCATTCCGCTCAGCTTCGTGGATGGCCACTACTACCTGGCCAGTTGGAAGGCCCAGCCCGCGCAGGAGTAGGGCACACCAAGGCTCACTTCGTATCCTTAATATCGACCCCGTAGTTGTCGCTCTGGGTGTCGTCGTTGTTTTCGGTAAAGCTCATCCCGAAGCCGTCGCGGACGGTTGTGGTGCTCTCGCAGCCGCATAGAAAGGCGGTCGCGGCCAGCAGAAACAGCGGAAGGAGACGAAAAAAGCACTTTGGTGTTGATGTACGGATCATGGTGAGCGAATATTGATGCTTGGCCGGGTCCCATGCAACGACGAACCGGCGAATCCCGCCAGGTCCGGAAGGAAGCAACGGTAGCCAGGATTCGCGTGTGCCGTGGGGTGCCTGGCCTTTTTTATGCCCGGATATCTCGCTCTGCGAGGTGGGTGGATCGCTAAAAATCACCCGGGCGGCGTTTCTTCGTTGAAGCCCCCGGCCCGGTCCCGCAATCTGTTTTCCCATGGCAGAAGCCTACCAGGTCATCGCCCGCCGTTGGCGTCCGAAGCAGTTCGACGAACTCGTCGGACAGGAGCACATCGTGCGCACGCTCAAGAACGCCATCGATACCAATCGCATCGCCCATGCCTACCTGTTTGTGGGCCCGCGCGGCACTGGCAAGACCACCACGGCCCGCATCTTTGCCAAGGCACTCAACGCCGAGGGCGGTCCCAGCGCCACCCCCGACGACACCACCGACATCAGCCGCGCCATCATGGACGGCTCCTGCATGGACGTGATCGAGATCGACGGGGCCTCCAACAACGGGGTGGACCAGATCCGCGACCTGCGCCAGGAGTGCCAGTACGCCCCGGCCCAGGGCACCTATAAGATCTACATCATCGACGAGGTGCACATGCTCTCGAACCAGGCGTGGAACGCGCTCCTCAAGACCCTGGAGGAGCCACCCGCGCACGTGAAGTTCATCTTTGCCACGACCGAGGCGCACAAGGTGCTGGCCACCGTCGTCTCGCGCTGCCAGCGCTTCGAGTTTCGCCCGATCCCGGACGACAAGATCGCGGCCAAGCTGGGCGAAATCGCCGCCGCCGAGTCGATCGACATCACCCCTGGTGCTCTCGCCACCATTGCCCGCATGGCCGACGGCGGGATGCGCGACGCCCAGTCCATCCTCGACCAGCTCATTTCCTTTTGCGGTAACAAGATCACCGACGAGAACGTGCTCGACGTGTACGGACTCGCCTCCGAGGACGACCTTCAGGCCCTTTGCGAGGCCATGGCCGCCGCCGCGCACCAGCCGCTTTTCGCCACGATCGAGCGCCTCGCCAGCGAGGGCCGCGACCTCTACCGACTCCTGCTGGACATTCAGCGCGTCGTGCGCCAGAGCTTGCTGGAGGCGATCCAGAACGGCGGACACACCGACCGGCTGGGCACGCCGCTCACCGCCGAGTCCCTCACCCGCATGCTCGACGCGCTCCAGGCCGCCGAGAGCTCCGTCCGCCAGGGGCTTTCCCAGCGGGTCAACTTCGAGGTGGCGCTGCTGAGGGCCATCGACCAGAGCCGATCCCGGGCGATCGACTCGCTCATTAGAGAAATTTCGCAGCTTGCAGCCGGCCTCCCCGAGGATGCCGGCCAAAAAAAAATAAGCCCATCGCCCGCGCCTGAAAAAGCCGCTCCGGCGACCAAGGGTGGGGCGACGACTCCAGCGCCTGAAAACGTTTCTCCTGCGAAACCAGCGGTTACTCCTGCGCCGGCGGCGTCCGTGGCCCCCGTTGCCAGCCCGGTTAAACGCGCGTCCTCCCCGGCGTCACCGCCCCCTCCGATCCAGTTGCCGCCGGCCAAGGAAGCTTTTACCGTCAAACCGGAGGCCAGACCCGCTCCGGTTCCCACACCTGCGCCCGCGGCCCCCGAGGAGGCTCCGCCACCCATCGTGCTGCCGGACGACGATGTTCCGCTGGAGGTGCTGGAGGCTGCCGCCGCCTCGGCAGGCGAGGAGGGCGAGTACTATGATTACTCCGCAAACGACGATACGTCGGTCTCTTTTGGTCGCGCAGCCGAGGATATTTCCTATCCGGGCAGCAAGCCCTTTGAGGCGGCACGGGAGCGGATTTCTCCAGAAGTCCTGGCGTTACTCGACGAGCGCCTGCGGGCGAGTCCCAAGTATTTGAAAAAACTCCCCAAGCCGAAGGCCGCCCCGGCGGCGGCTCCGGAAGCTGCCGCGCTGCCCGAGGAGGTGGCACTCCCCGAGGAAGACGAAGACGCCGAGGACGCGTGATTCTCGCGCCCCGGTTGGTTTCACCAGCTCTGGTAAACGGCTCGTGGGCAGCCTGCGGCTAACGCATGTCCCAGATCGGGGCGAAGACCTTGCTGCTCATCCAGCCCTGTTCGCCGTCGGGGGTGACAACATAGGCGTAGTCGCCGTGCGTGCGCTTGATGTCGGCGGCGGCACCGGCGTGCAGGAAGCTCTTGGCCGGGCTGGTCGAGGTCGGAGCAAGCTGGAGCGGAGCGTCGTTGGAGAGAACGATGCCCTCCTTGCTCATAAAATGGTAGCCGGTCAGGCCGGTGCCGCCGCCGACCAGCCCGAGCAGGCACAAGGCAAGCAGTAGGGTGCGCCAAGGGCTGCGCCAACCGTAGAGCGGCGGCAGGGCGATGAGGAACGCCGCGCCCCAGAAGGTGAGAGCAGCCAGCCAAGTCCAAGTGTTGACCCCGGCGGCCTGCGCGTAGTCCTCATACCATGCCCGCGTGGGCGGAGTGGCCTCGACCGCATCGCGGGCCAGTTTAAGGTTGGCGCGGGCGTCTGCGTTGTCGGGATTGAGGACGAGGCAGCGCTCGTACTGGAGGATGGCCTGGCCGTATTCGCCGCTGGCGGTGTAGGCGTTGCCGAGATTATAATAGACGGTAGAGGCGGGGCTCTCCGCCAATAGCGCGGTGTAGCCCTCGATGGCCTGGGCGTACTGGCCATCCGTATAGGCCAGATTGGCCGCGGCGAAGCGCTCGTCGAGCGAGGACGGAGCCTCTGCCGCCCGCAGGGCGAGCGTAGGCAGAAGCAGGAAAAAGATCAGCAGGGCGCGTTTCATGAGAGTTTCATCAGTTGGGTGCCGAGGGTTTCCAGGCGGGCCATCTCTGCGCGCAGGTCGAGATCGGCACGCTGGAGACCGCCGAACTTCAGTGCGTCCCCCGCATGGAGGAAGGCCTGCGTCTGCTCGCGGGTGGCGGTATCGACACCCCGGGTCGCCAATAGGCGGTCGATTTCGTCGGCGGAAAGCGCCTCCGAGGTCTGATCAACAAGGCGACCGACCGCGCCCTGGATGACGCGCTGGGCCTCGCTGTAAAATGCGGCGTGATCACCGGCGGAGGCCGCTTTACGGGCGGCGGCGAGCCGGGGTTTCAGGGCCTTGCGGGCGCGAACCTCGCGGGCGTAGCGCGGGTCATTCAGCAGGCGATTGTGTCGGCGGCGGGTCAAGAAGAGTCCGATCAGTACGGCGAGCGGCACGACCTGCACGCCGAGGAACCACGGCGAGAGCAGCAGAGGGCGCATCGACTGGCCCCAAGCGACTACGGTGGTCTTGATCGGCAGAAGCTCGGGCTGGCGGGCCTGAGCGGGCGCGGTGCCTCCGCCATTGCGGGCCACGGTCGGGGGGATATTCGGGCGCTGGCCGGGCGGGGGAGGTGTGATCTTCACCGGCACCGGCGGGAGTGTCAGCTCCTCGTATTTTTCCGTGTCGGGATTGAAAAAGCTAAAGCTGACCGCGGGCGTCTCGGTGACGGATTCGTCGCGCGGGATGAGCACGTACTTGTAGTCCATACGGCCCTGATAGCGGTAGCGGTCCGTCGGGGCGAAGTCCTCCTCGGGCGTGTACACACGCCAGCCGTTGTCATCTGCCAGGGTGGGGGCCTCGAAGCGGTCGAAGTTGCCCGAGCCCTCCAGGCTGAAGCTCAACGTCATCGGCTCACCGACTTGAGCCTGCGTGGGATCGATCTTCGGCTTGCCGCTGGCACGAAAGATCCCAACGGCGCCGCTGAAGTTCTCCGGGCGCCCCTTCTCGGGCAGGTCGAGCACGGTGAGGTCGTCCTGATTGGTGTAGAGGGAAAGCTTTTGCAGGCTGCCCCGGCGTTGTCCGGAAAAATCAGGAAGGATCGCTTCGACGTCCAATTGGAAAACCAGGGGGTTGTCTCCGGCCTTGTACGGGCTGACCACCGTCTGCCATATGACCTCAAGATAGATATCGTTGTTACGTTCGATCTCGCGTCGTACCGGCTGGGAAAAGTCGCTGACAGCGAAGGCATCGCCAATCTTGGTCGGGATGAATTGTCCGATGCTGTTCGCCTGCACACCCCGCTGCACGTAGAGCCGGATCTGAACCGGAAGGGATTCGCCGACATAAATTTTATCCCGTGGCAGGACCAACTCCATCTGGAGAGGGGGCCCTCCTTCGTCGTTGCCAGCGCTGGCCACCCTTGCGCTGGGCAATACCTTCAACGTCGCCGCCGGGATGGTGGCGCTTGCACCGTCAACGATGATCTTGCACTCGGAGATGGTGTACTCGCCCTCGGCGTTCGCGCGGACACGAAACTGATAGGATTCGCTGACGACCGTCTGCGTATTGATTGTGTTCGTGGACGTGCTCTTGCCCAAGGTGGCGATTTGGAGGCCCTGAGGAGGTTTCAGTGCGCTAAAATCAACGGCGAAGCCTCGAACAACAAAAAAGCCTCCTCCTCCCTTGATCTCCTTGCTCACGGTAACTCGGTACACCCCCATTTCGCCGGCCCGTAAGATGGAGGGCTCGAACGAACTGGTGACACGGATCTCCTGCGCGGCGAGCGTGCCGGCGAACAGGATGCCTAGAAATAGAGCGGTAAGCGTGCGCATGGTCTGTACTACCAATCTTTACGTTTGCCCTCGTCGTCCACGTTATATTGCTGCGGGACGTAGAGCGAAGGCAGTTTCTTGTCATCTTTTTTCAGGGCGTCGAGCAGGCGGCGGGCTTCCTCGCGCGTCATCACACCGGGGACGCGGGGCACATCCTTGGCCTCTTCGCCGCCTTCGCCCACGGCGGCGGCGGGCTTTTTCTCGCCCTCCTTACCACCGGCCTCGGCGGCAGCCTGCTGCTCCTTGGCGACCTGTTCGGAAAGCTCCTTCAACTGCTCCTGGCTCAAACCCTCTTCGCCGGGACCTCCCTGGTCCTGTTGCGGCTCAGCACCGGCGGGCTGCTGTTGCTGGCCGCTCTGGCCGGGCTGAGGCTGTTGAGACTCTTGCTGTTTTTGTGAATCTTCTTCTCCGGGTTGTTCGCCTTTGTCCTGTTGTTCTTCTTCGGGTTTCTGCTGATCCTGGCCAGACTGATCCTCTCCGGAGGAGTTTTCATCCTGCTTCTGTGAATCTTGCTGGTCGGGCTGCTCCTGCTCGCCCGATTGCTGCTTTTGCTGCTGGTCGGAGGCGTTGTCCTGATTTTGTTGCTGCTCTCCGGACTGTTGCTGGTCCTGCTGCCCCGATTGCTGGTTCTGGTTTTGTGAATTCTGTTGGTCCTGCTGGCCGCTGTCTTGCTGGTTCTGCTGAGACTGATCCTGATTCTGCTGCTGGCTGGAATCGGAGGAGGACTGCTGATTGTTCTGTTGGTTTTGCTGCTGCTGATTCTGATCGTTCTGTTGCTGCTGGTCCTGCGATTGCTGCTGATCGTCCTGCTGGTTCTGGTCCTGGTTTTGCTGATCCTGATTCTGTTGGTCGTTTTGTTGGTTCTGATCGTTCTGCTGTTGTTCGAGCAGCTTTTTGAGTTCGTCGATCAGCATGCCGAGCACCTCGGCGTTTTCGGCGAGCTGTTTGGCTTCCTTGGAAAAGGCTTCATTGTTCTCGGCCTGGCGATCGAGCTTGCGAGTGACGACGTCCAGATTGTGCGCGGCGTCCCGGCTGTCAGGGGCCAGCTCCAGCGAACTCTTGTACTCGTCGGCGGCCTCGCGCCAAAAGGTCGCGCTGTTCTCACCGGCGCTGGCGGTGGACTCGCTCTGCTCCTGAGCCTGTGTGGTGGCTTGCTTCGCCTGCTCGGCTTGTTGGATAGCCTGCTGAATCTCCTGCTGCGGGACCATGGTCTGCGTGGTTTCCTCACTGCGCAGCGCGGCAGGGGTGCGGTTGGGCTCGGCACGCTTGAGGATGTCGTTGCCGGTGTCGAGCGCCTGCTTCGTCTGCGCGAAGGCGGACTCGTTGGCCCGACGGACATCTTCGGCGGGCGGAGTGTCGGCGAGCGCGGCCTTGCCGAGCTGGTAGCTGGCGTTGCCCAAATTATAAAACGCGTCTGCCTGGAGCTCCAGGTCGAGCGCGGTCAATGCCTGCTGATAGGCCTGACGGGCGGCCTCGTATTCACCCTGCGCGTAAAGGCTGTTGCCGAGATTGTAGCTGGCCTCCGAGTCAGCAGGGTTAGCGGTCGCGGCGGCAGCGTACGCCTGAGCAGCAGCCGTGTAGTTGCCGGATCGATACAGCTTGGCCGCCTGCGCGGGAGTGAGGGTGACGACGGGCGGGGAGGGCTCGGTCTCAGAGGATTCATCCGCAGAGTCGGACGGAGCTTCGGGCGGGGTCGCTGGTGCCGAGGCCGGAGTCGTGATCGGCGCTCCCGTCGGAGCGGGGCTGCTCGTCTGGGCGTGTGCATTCGTCGGCGTCAGGAGACAGGCGGCCCCCAGTAGCGCAGCCATCGCAGCGGCGGCGTTTTGTTTTCCTTTGGACAGCTTGCGCAGGCGGCGACGCAGGAACAGCTTGCGGGTGCCCACCAGCGGTTCCCACGCCAGCAGGAAGAGCGCGAGCCCGAGCGGCCACTGGAAGCGTTCGATGCCGATCTTGGTGCGGCGGCTGCCGAGGTCCTGGTCGGGAATGGACTTCAGCCCAGACTCGAATACCTGCTCCAGCCCGTAGCCCGAAGCGCCCAGTGGTACATAAAATCCCCCCGTGGCCTCGGCGATGTCCCTGAGCGTCTGCTCGTCGAGGCGGGTCGTGACGGGCTTGCCGTCGCTGTCACGCAGATACTCGATCTGGCCGCGTGCGGTTTCAACGGGGATGAGCTCGCCCTCGGGCGTGCCAACGCCGACGGTGTAAACGGTCATGCCGCGTGAGGCCAGCAGCCGGGCCTGTTCGACGCCACTTTCCTCTAAATCCTCGCCATCGGTGATGAGGACGACGACCTTGTGATTGTTGTCTTCGCTAAAGGCGTTCTCGGCCTCGGTCAGGGCACGGGCGATGTCCGTGCCGCCGTGGGAGATGACATTCGTGTCCACGGCCTCCAGCGCGAGACGGAAGGCGTCGTAGTCCAGCGTGAGCGGGCACTGGAGAAACGCGTTGCCAGCGAAGGCGACGAGCCCGACGCGGTCGCCGGGGATCTTGTCCACGAAGTCGAGGATGGCGAGCTTCGAGCGCTCCAGGCGGTTGGGCCGGATGTCCTGCGCGAGCATGCTCTTGGAAGAGTCGAGGACAAACAGCACGTCGATGCCGCGGGCGGGCGACTCGCGCCAGGTGTAGCCGTACTCCGGACGGGCCAGCGCGAGCATGACCAGCGCGATCCCTGCGGCGATCAGCAGGTGCTTGAAGCGACGGCGGGCGGGGCTGAAGGAACGCAGCAGCCCGGTTAGCAACCGGTCCGCGGCGAACTTGCCCAGCTCGCGTTTACGGGCGCGCGCGGCCAGGTGGAACAGGAACCACAGGACCAGCAGCGCGGCTGGGATGGCGTAGAGCCAGACTGGAGAGTGGAAGGTCACGGGATGCGCTTGAAACGGGTGTTGGCTAAAAGCTGCTCAAGGCCGATCAGCCCCAGAGCCAGGAAGCACGGCCAGACGAACAGCTCCTCATAGGTGGAGTAGTGCTTGAGCTTGGCCTTGGTTTTTTCGAGTTGGTCGATCTCGTCGTAAATGTTGGCCAGTTCCTCCTTGTTGGTGGCGTGGTAAAACTTGCCCCCGGTGACCTCGGCCACTTCCTGGAGCATCTTTTCGTCCACCGCGCTGTCCACATAATCCACGACGATCCGACCGGAGAAGTCCCGAATGTAGTCGCCATTGGGGGTGACACGCGGCATAGGTACGCGGCCGCTGGAGCCCGCTGCGATAGTGTAAAATTTGATCCCGAAGGCTTTGGCTGCTTCGGCTGCGGCGACGGGCGGGATCTTGTTCACGGTATCCTCGCCGTCCGTCAGCAGGATGACGATGCGGCTCTTCGCGGGCTGGTCGCGCAGGCGGTTGCTGGCCATGCCGATGGCTGGACCGATGGCGGTCGCGGTCGAGTCGATGCGCCCGATGTTGAGGTTGTTGACAAGCTTGAGCAGCCACTCGTGGTTGAGCGTGAGCGGGCTGACCAGGAAGGGCTCCTTGGCAAAGGCAACGATGCCGATACGGTCATCGGGCCGCTGCTCGATGAAGTGCGTGATGGTACGCTTCACAATGTCGAGGCGGTTGGCCAGGTCGGTGTCCGTAGCGAAGTCCAGCGCGTGCATCGAGCCCGAGACGTCCACCGCCAGGATGATGTCGATCCCGCTCGTCTCGATCTCGGAGTGGCCCTTGCCCAACTGCGGGCGGGCGAGGGCAATGATGAACGCGGCCAGTGCGAGCAGGCGCAGGAAAAACAGCAGCGCCCCGGCGCGGGTTTTCGTCCGGCCACTGACGGCGCGGGCCAGCGCCACGCTGGAGAAGACCATGGCGGCGTTTCGCCCCGAGCGCCCGCGCAGGATCATCAGCACGGGCAGCACCGCGAGCAGCCAGAGCAGTTCCGGATTAGCAAACTGGAGCGAGGTGGTCATGACTTGGGCGGAGTCGGTGAGACATCCTCGGGAATGACGGCAGAGGAAGGGGTGGCTTTCGGGGCGGGGGCAATCAGCTTACGCATGTCGCCCTCGACCTCGTCGCGTTCCTCCTGGGCGAGCCCGGCGGTGTTGCCGACTTCTTCGCTCAGGTCGATCTTTTCGATAAAACTCGTGGCGGTGGACAGCAGGCGCTCGCGCTCGTCCGATCCGAAAGCATGGCGGGCGAACTTCGCCAGGTCGCACAGCCCGAGGAACTCGCCCAGCACGGCCACGGCGGAGGGCTTGAGCTGCGGGTTGTGGCGGGCGGTGGCGAGAAACTCCTCTGTCGTCTGCTCGGGGGCGCGCAGGCCAAGCGCACGCTCCATGTAGCCGCGCAGGGCATCCGACACGGCGAAGGAGAAACGCTTGTCTGCGTCGGGCTGGCCGTCCTCCAGAATGGCGCGGGCCTCGGAGAGTTGCTTGAGCGCCAGCTCGCGCGCGGTGAGCGGGCGGGGCCGGTTGAGGCGCTTGACGATGAGGCGTATCAGAAAAATCACGACAACCGCGCCGACAATGACGGTTGGAACCAGCCAGGGCCAGTTGGCCTCCCAGTAGGTATCACCGGCGAGGCCGCGGATGTCCATGATGTCGTCCTCCTGCGCGTAGAGCGGGGCGGCAGCGAGCAAGGCCGCTGTCATGGAAATGTGGATACGTGGAGAAAGAAAGTTCATCGGCGCTTGCTGCGGTTGGAGAAATACTGGCGCAGGCGGGTGATATAGGGCTCGGTCGTGCTGACCGGGATGACGCCGACCCCGGATTGGCGAAGGCCGCGCCAGAGCTGGTCGAGGCGGCGCTGGTTCTCACGTTTATAAAGGGAACGCAGGGGGCGGCTGGAGGTATCGACCTCGACGACCTGGCCGGTCTCGGCGTCCTCCAGCGTGACGATGCCGATGTCGGGCAGCTCGGCCTCGCGCGGGTCGGCCATGACGATGGCGGTGAGGTCGTGGCGCTTGTTGGTGAGGGTGAGCTTACGGAAGACCGTGTCGCCGTGGCGCTGCTCGGGGTCGGGCAGGCGGCCGTCGGGCCCCTGGAGAAAGTCCGTCACGAGAAAGGCAACAGAGCGGCGCTTGAGCAGGCGGTTCATGGTGTCGAGTGCGTTGACAATGTCCGTGCCGGTGCTCTGCGGCTCAAAGTACAAGATCTCGCGGATGACGCGCAGGACGTGCTGACGGCCCTTTTTCGGCAAAATGACGGCCTCGACCTGATCGGTGAAGAGAATGAGCCCGACTTTGTCGTTGTTGCGCACGGCGGAAAAGGCCAGCACGCTGGCGATCTCGGCGGCCCGCTCGCGCTTGGACTCCTCGGCGGAGCCGAACGAACCCGAGGCGGAAAGGTCCACCAGCAGCATGATGGTCAGCTCGCGCTCCTCACGGAATTTCTTGATGAAGGGGCGGTCCATCTTCGCGGTGACGTTCCAGTCGATGGAGCGCACGTCGTCGCCGGGGGTATACTCGCGGACCTCCTCGAAGTCCATCCCCTGGCCCTTGAAGATGCTGTGGTAGGCCCCGGCCAGCGCGTCGGTCACGAGCCGGTTGGTACGGATCTCGACCTGCCGGACTTTTTTGAGGATTTCGCGGGTTCTGTCGGTGGACTGCATGGGAATGATTAACGGAGCGAAAACGCCGGCAACCGCGTCGCGGGCAGCGTATCGGGTTTATCAATACACCTTGACGGCTTACGGGACCGGGACGGTCTCGAAGATCTTCGCGACGATGTCCTCGCTGGTGAGGTCCTCGGCCTCGGCTTCGTAGGTCGGGATGACGCGATGGCGCAGCACATCCATGCCGATGGTCTTGACGTCCTGCGGGGTGATGTAGCCGCGCCCTTGCAGGAAGGCCCAGGCCTTGGCCGCGAGGGTGAGCGCGATGGTGGCGCGGGGGCTGCCCCCGAACTGCACAAAGTGGTCCATCTGGAGCCCGTACTGGCTGGGCTTGCGGGTGGCGAAGACGATATCGACGATGTAGTCCTTGACCTTGTCATCGACGTAAATGCCGTCCACGACCTCGCGGGCTGCGAGAATGTCGCTCGGGCGGATGACGGCGCTGACGTCCATCTTCGGCGCGGTCGAGGCCATGCGCTCGAGGATGCTGCGCTCCTCCTGGCGGCTCGGATAGCCGATCTTCAGCTTGAGCATGAAGCGGTCCACCTGGGCCTCGGGCAGCGGATAAGTCCCCTCCTGGTCGATCGGGTTCTCCGTGGCCAGCACGAGAAAGGGGGTGGGGAGCTTGTAGGTCTCGTCGCCGAGCGTCACCTGGCGCTCCTGCATGGCCTCCAGCAGCGCGGACTGGACCTTGGCCGGGGCGCGGTTGATTTCGTCCGCCAGCACGAGGTTGGCGAAGACCGGGCCCTTGCGCGTGTAGAACTCCGCGGTCTGCGGGTTGTAAATGAGCGTCCCGATGATGTCTGCCGGAAGCAGGTCCGGGGTGAATTGCAGGCGCGAGAATTCCGCGTCGATGGCGCTGGCCAGCGTGCGGACCGAAAGGGTTTTGGCCAGACCGGGGACGCCCTCCAAAAGGACGTGGCCGTTGGCTAAAAGACCGACCAGGAGGCGTTCCACCAAGTAGTCCTGGCCGATGATGACTTTGCTGATTTCCTGACGAAGGACGGGCACCCAGGCCGCTGCTTCCTTCACCTTTTCGTTCATTTCGGGGAGTGTCGCAGTCATGATTGTTTTACTGGAATCCGATAGGGCTAAAAGACCGATAAACAAAGGCAATGTTTCCTTTTTTTAAAGGATATTTACCCCCGTAAACGCACCGAAGCCTGTGAGAGAAAATCGGATATAAAATATTCCCGCCCCCTCGCGCAAACGATTTTTTCGGAGAGGAGAGATATGTGGGAAAGAGCTGGGCTTATGCAGCCCAGACCCGCAGCAGGCATAGCCTGCACTTTCGATGCTGCGCATCGCATCAGCGTTTGTGGAAAACAGCTTTGCTCTTTTCCACAAACGCTGAGGGGGCATCAAAACTGGGTCGCCACCTTGGGGAACAGCCGTAAGCCATACTCTCTTATAATGGCGAGCCCGTGTCAGGGAAGGCTACAAAGTCGGTCCGGCGTTTTTGCGCAGCACGGACGCCGGACCGAGGGTGCAGCCCTGGATGCTGGTCCAGCCGGACCTGCCGCGGGTGCGGGGCGCGCAGCCCCGCATTCCTCCCACCTACACATCGAAGTACATGGAGTACTCGTGGGGGTGGGGGCGCAGGCGGATTTCGTCGTACTCGGCGCTCTTGAGCTTGATGTAGTTTTTGATGAAGTCTTCGGTGAAGACATCGCCCTTGAGGAGGAACGCGTGATCTTCCTTGAGGGCTTCGAGCGAGCCGCGGAGACTGTCGGGGACGTAGGAGAGCTTGGCGGCCTCCTCGGGGGGGAGGTCGTAGAGGTTCTTGTCCACGGGCGAGCCGGGGTCGATCTTGTTCTCGATGCCGTCGAGGCCGGCCATGAGCAGCGCGGAAAAGGCCAGGTACGGGTTGGCGGAGGGGTCCGGGCAGCGGAACTCCACGCGGGTGGCCTTCGGGCTGGCGCTGTACATGGGGATGCGGCAGATGGCCGAGCGGTTACGGGCCGAGTAGGCGAGGGTGACGGGGGCTTCGTAGCCGGGGACGAGGCGCTTGTAGGAGTTATTCGTCGGGTTACAGAAGGCGCACAGGGCCGGGGCGTGCTTGAGCAGGCCGCCGATGTACCACAGGCCCAGTTGGGAAAGGTTGGCGTAGCCGTCGCCCGCCATGAGGGGCTTGCCCTTTTTCCAGAGCGACTGGTGGGTGTGCATCCCGGAGCCGTTGTCGCCAAAGAGGGGCTTGGGCATAAAGGTGGCGGTCTTGCCGGAGCGGTAGGCGACGTTTTTGACCACGTACTTGTAGATGCACATCTGGTCGGCCATCTTTAGGAGCGTGTCAAAGCGCAGGTCGATCTCGCACTGGCCGCCGGTGGCGACCTCGTGGTGCTGGGCTTCGACGACGAGCCCGAGCTCCTGCATGGTCAGGACCATCTCGTTGCGCAGGTCCATGTGCTTGTCGGACGGGGGTACAGGGAGGTAGCCCTCCTTGTGGCGGATCTTGTAACCCTGATTGGGAAACTCCTCGCGTGCGCTGTTCCAGACGCCTTCGGAGGAATCGACGGCGTAGAAGGACTCGTTGGAGCCGCTGCGGTAGCGCACGTCCTCGAAGATAAAGAACTCGGCCTCGGGGCCGAAATAGGCGGTATCGGCCAGGCCGGTGGACAGGAGGTACTCCTCGGCCTTGCGGGCCACGCCCCGGGGGGAGCGGCTGTAGGGCTCGCGGGTGATGGGGTCCTCGATGTCGCAGATGAGCCCGAGCGTGGGCACATCGACAAAGGGATCGACAAAGGCGCTATCGGCGTCGGGCATGACGAGCATGTCCGATGCCTCGATGCCTTGCCATCCGCGGATGGAGGAACCGTCAAAGCCGAGGCCGTCCTCGAAGAGGTCCTCACTCAGTTCGGTAACGGGGATGGAGAAATGCTGCCAGCTGCCGTGTATGTCGCAAAATTTCAGATCGACGATCTTGATGTCCTTGGCTTTGGCCAGGGCGAGAACTTCCTTCGGAGTCATAGTCACGAATGGGTTGAGGTTCGTCCGGCAGATTATGTTTGCCGGTTACAGATAATTCCCGTTAGTGGAAGCGCTTTTCAAGCCTTTTCGGCTAATCCCTTCTCATGCCTCGTCCTAAGAAACGCACTTTGCAGTTCCGGGTCTTTCTGATCGGGGAGCTGACTCTCACCAATTTGCTCGACTGGCTGATCACTCTGCTGCTTGGGGGGATCCTGTGTTTTAATATCTGGCAGCTTGGTGGCGCGCGTGCCGAAACACAGCTGATTACGGCATGGATGTGCGGCGGATTGCTGTTGCTGCACGGGCTGTGGTTTGCGCTGTGCCCGCAGGAGGGGAGGTACGCTTTCCAGAAAAACGCCCTGCTGCTTATGCCCTTTCTGGCGTATGCGCTGCTCCAGTGGCTGGTGATTTCCCCGGCTCCCTGGGAGGCGAGGGGGGATTTCATCCTCGTGCTGGAGGCCTTTATCCTGTTTTGGGTGGCGATTCATAACCTGCGCCGCCGCCAGCATGTGTGGCTGCTGCTGGCCATGATCTGCTTCTTCTCGGCCCTGACGATCCTGCCCGCCTACAATCAGGCGATGCGGCGTCCGGCCTGGTGCCCGGCCATCATCAACCCGATGGATGGCCAGACTTACGGTGTCAAGCTCTCCGCCGTCTTCCACGGGAAGGCTGCTGGTACAATGGGCTCACCTGCGGCCTTCGCGGGGCTGATGCTGTTGATCATCAGCCCGTTGCTGGTGGGGGCATTCTGCCGACGCCTGACTCCGCCGATCCGGTTTCTGTGCTTTTTTCTGGCGCTGATGGCGATGTACGCCCTGACGCTGACCCAGAGCCTGCCCGCGTTACTAGCCATGACCACCGGGCTGCTGCTGTGCCCCTTCCTGCTGGCTACCAAGCCTAAGTGGAAGATGTACGCCTTTTTGTGTGCGCTGCTGGTCCCGGTGCTGGGCTTGACCTACCTGTACTTTACCCAGTCCGGCTTCAGTGCGCTGGTCAACCAGGCGCTCAAGGGCGAGTACTCCGACCCGCGTCCGGCGCTTTGGCTGGCGGGGTTGAAGAACTTTTTGGCGCATCCGGTGACGGGGCAGGGAATGAGCAGCTTCGGATGGCTCTTCGAACTGCGCCGTCCGGAGGGCTTCAACTTTTCCCCGGTGTACGCCCATAGCGCCTACCTGAACTTTCTCGGAGACTTCGGCCTGCTCGGGGTGCTTTTCGTGCTGCCGGTATTCTGGATGCTCACACAGGCCATGCGCACACTCAGCGCGCAGCCGCAGTTCGTACTGCTGGAGCATCCGCTGAAGCGCAAGGTCGTGCCCAACAAGAGGATGTTCCTAAGCGGGGTGCTGATGGCCTTCTTTGCCTTCGGGGTGCAACTGTTCTTTGAATTCAACCTGCGGGTACCGGCGCTGCTGTTCATCGTCGCGATCTATCTGGCGATCATGATCAAGTGCCTGCCGACGACCATCTACCACCTGAGCGCGAACAAGCTGACCGGGCCGGTGTGCTTCGCCGCGGCGGCGGTCGTCACGGTGGGATTGCTGAGTATTGCCAGCCCGTACCTGCTCGGCCAGGCCTACGCCTTTGAGAGTGAGCGCCTGAACGAGACGACCATCGCGGCTCTGAACGAGCGCTTCACCCCTGAGGCCGAAACGCTGGAAGACGCGCTGCATTTCGCGCAGGAGGCGGTCACCCTCGACCCCAACAACCCCCGCCTGCGTACCGATCTGGCGGAGGCCATCCTCAACCAGAATTTCATCCACCCGGCCGCGCATGCCGAGTACGGCCTCCTGGCCGAGGAGCAGGTCCGACTGGCGCTTGAGCTCAGTCCCGAGTACCTGCATGCCTGGATCGCACTGGGGACGGCCCTGTGGATGCAGGGTGACTACGCCGGGGCCCAGGAGGCGTACCGCAAGGGCACGGAAATCGCCCCGAACAACGCCATCCCCTGGTACTACCTGGCAGCCTCGCTCAACCTCGAACCCGGAACACGCCAGCAGGCGCTGGTCGCCATCGACCGCAGTTTGGAGCTCGACCCCTCAAACACCAGCTCCCAGCAACTGCGCATGAAAATCCTGATCCCCTGAGCCATGATGAAGTCCTTTTTGACGACCTGCCTGTGCCTGTTCAGCCTTGGACTATCGATTCCGGTTTGCCTCGGGGCGACTGAAACGGCTCCGACCGCCAGCCCGGCCAAGACAGCCGGGGGTACCGTGCGCGACAAGGCCATGGGGCCTGATGTTAAACTGGCCAACCCTTTCCGCTATCAGCCTCCGCCCATACCGCTGATCGCTTTACCGCCTGTCACCCCCAACCACGCCGAGGGGGCGACGATGCGCGTCGTTCGAGTGGAAGAGATCGTTTCGGTCTCCAAGCCCGACGCCAAGACGTTGACGAACGAGTAAAATCCACTCAGGGTCCGTCCAAGCGCCGCCGCGACTCTCACCATGGCATCTTCCCGCGCCAGCAACCTGAAACTCATCCTGATCATGACCCCGGTCGTGGTCCTGTGGCTGGCGCTGAGCGAGTGGGAGCTCTTGCAGCCGATTTTCAAGCCACTGGAAAACCTCGCCATGGACTGGCGTTTCCAGGTGCGCGGGGAGCAGGAAGTACCGGAGGCCCACATCGTCTATGCGAATGTGGACGAGGCGACCTCCGCCTACTGGGGGGAGCGGCCCTTCCCGCGCTCGCAGTACGCCCAGCTTGCCCGGGTGCTGATCGAGCACGGCAAGGCCAAGGCCGTGGGCTTCGACTTCGTTTTTTCCTCGCAGGCGCACTCGTCCATGGTTTCGCGGGAGGCCATTATCCAGAATGACCTCGTGCTGGCCGAGCTTTCCCGGCTGTACCCGCAGGCCATTTTCGCGGCGTTTTACAGCGGCACAACGCTGCCCCTGACCATCGAGGACCGCAAAAAGGACCGCAGCACCGAGCTGGTCGAGGAGCGGCTGCGCGAGTTCCCTTACCTGCGCCAGAACCCGCAAGCCGGGGGCGACACCTTTCCGGAGATGCCGACTTGGCCGATCATCCCGGCTCCGGGGCAGGGGCACGTCGGCCTGATTGACATGGACCAGGTACGCAACGCCGGTCCCGTGCAACGCTGGGTGCCGTTGTTCGCCTATGCCAAGGGACCGTACGAGACGCTAAATATCGCGGACGGATTTTTCTACCACAACGGCATCGGCGCGCAGGACGCGCGCGACCTCATTGACCAGTTCGAGGGCAATGTCGTGGTCTTTGATGCGGATTTTAACCAGTTCCCGCCCATGCCGGCAGAGACTGACCGGACCTTTTACACCCTGTCGCTGGAGCTGGCCCTGACTGAAATGGGGCTGGGGCGGGACGCCGTCACTATCGGCGAGGACGAGCTGCTCGTCACCGACGCCGATGGCAAGGTCCTGATCGAGGCCCCGTTGACCGACGGACAGGTCGTCGAGACGAACTGGTTCTCGCGTTGGGACAATCGCGAGTTCAATCCAGCCGCCAGCGCCCGGATCATCCTGGAACAGGCCTACAATCTGGAGAGCGCGACCGGCCCCGACGCCGAGCTGCTCAAGGAGCAGGCGCGGGAGTTTTTCAAGATGTTCGAGGGCGCCGTCGTGTTGGTCGGCCCGACGGACAAGGCCATGCAGGACCTCGCGCCCACGCCCTTTGACTCCACGCCGGTGCCGAAGGTCAGCGTCCATGGCAACCTTTACAAAACCCTCATGAGCGGCCTGTACATCCACCGGTTGCCGCCGGGCGTGGATATCGCCATCCTGCTGGGGTTGACTGCTCTGGTCGCGCTTCTGGGGACAGCTACCGGGCGTTACAGCCTGTGGTACAAGGCGGCCAGCTTCGGGGTGCTGGCGCTGTACATCCTGGCCGTATTTTTCGTCTTCAGCCGGTTCCAGCTCGTCATTCCGCTGATCGCCCCGGTGGCCTGCGCGGTCACCACGACCACGGCGGGCGCGATTTACCGCCTGCTGGTCGAGGAGCGTCAGAAGGGCCGGATCAAGGGCATGTTCGGTACGTACCTTTCGCCCGACCTGGTCGAGCGCATGGTGGACTCCGGCGAGGAACCGCAACTCGGTGGCGTGGACGAGACGATCACCGCGTTTCTCAGCGACATCCAGAGCTTTTCCAGCTTCTCGGAGCTCCTGGAACCGCACCAGCTCGTCGAGTTAATGAACGAGTACCTCACCGCGATGACGGACATCGTGCACGAGGAGGGCGGTACGCTCGACAAGTACATCGGCGATGCCATGGTGGCGATGTTCAACGCTCCCATCCACATCGAGCACCATGCCTACCATGCCTGCCGGGCTGCCGCCCGCATCCAGCAGCGTCAGGCCGCGCTACGCAAAAAGTGGGCCGGGGAGGGCGACAAGTGGCCCCCGATCGTCCCCCAGATGCGCACCCGTATCGGGCTGAACACCGGTCACGCCACCGTGGGCAACATGGGCTCGGAGTCGCGCTTTAACTACACCATGATGGGCGACACGGTCAACCTGGCCGCCCGCTGCGAAAGTGGCGCCAAGTCCGCCGGGGCGTACACGCTTGTGAGCGAGCAGACCCGCAACGAGGCGTCTGCCGTCGGTGGCGAGCTGGTCTTCAGGTTCGTGGACAAGTGGCAGGTCAAGGGCCGTACCCAGCCCGTGGACATGTACGAGCTCGTCGGTTTCCGCTCCGAGCTTACCCCGGACATCCTCGAAGCGCTTTCCCGCTACGAGGCCGCGCTCAAGCAGTACTTCGCCCGCGATTGGGACGGGGCCGCCGCGGGCTTCGAACAAGCCGCCCAGCTGGAGCAGTTCCAGCCCGGCCGCGACCCCGGCGTCTTTCTCAACCCGAGCCTCGTCATGCAGGCCCGCTGCGCCCAGATGAAAGCCAGCCCGCCCCCGGAGGACTGGAACGGCGTCTTCGTCATGAAGACCAAGTGAGGAATGGAAAACGCGGAGTTTTTTTCTGAGCTCATACGGTCTTCAGAAAAGCCTGGAAAAGTATCTTTTGCCCGCGAAGAT
The DNA here is from genome assembly GCA_030673825.1 of Verrucomicrobiota bacterium JB024. Taxonomy (GTDB): domain Bacteria; phylum Verrucomicrobiota; class Verrucomicrobiia; order Opitutales; family Cerasicoccaceae; genus Ruficoccus. The sequence continues at coordinate 23,098 of JAUTCS010000082.1, forward strand.
ACGCGAAGATACGCGAAATCGTAAAGAAGCGATTCTTCTTCGTGTCCCTTCGCGTGACTTCGCGGGCAATCTCTTGATCAAGCGTTTATAAGCGGGCTCAGGCCCGCGAGCGGAAGTACTCCGGCTCGTTGCCGGGTTTCCACTTGATGTTGCAGCCGATGGAGGGCTTTTGCACGTCGTCGGGGATTTCCTCGTCGTCGAGGATGGCGTCGAGGGCGGCCCGCAGGTCCGAGCCGGTCACGTTGATGCCGTTGCCGGGGCGGGCGTCGTCGAACTGCCCGCGGTATACCAGCAGGCGGTCTTTGTTGAAGACGAAAAAGTCGGGGGTGCAGGAGGCACGGTAGGCCTTGGCCACGTTCTGGGTCTCGTCGAGGCAGTAGGGGAAGCTGTAGCCCTGTTCGGCAACCTCCTGGACCATATTGTCCATGCTGTCGTCGGGGTAGTTGTCCACGTCGTTGCTATTAATGGCGACGAAGGCCACGCCCTTGTCCTGGTACTCGTTACCGATGTGGGCGATCTCGCGGCGCAGCATGCGCACATAAGGGCAGTGGTTGCAGATGAACATCACCACGTACGCCTTGGCGCCGTCGAAGGCCTCGAGCGAGACGACATTACCCGCGGTATCGGGCAGGTGAAAGGCCGGAGCGGGCGTGCCCAGCGGGAGCATCGTGGAGTTGACGGCGACCATAGTGCCTCAAAGTAATAAGGCTTGCAGAACCGGCGTCAAGCCGTGCTTGAGCGTGAGATGTGTCCGGGCGGCGGCTTTTGCCATCGCTGTCCTTCTGTCCGACGACAATGACGCAGGACCTTTGACGAAAGGTTTGCCAGCGCGTTCCCGGCTGTTCTAGAGTCCGCGTTTTTGCTTTTGCCATGATCGACATCAAACTCTTACGCGAGGACATCGAAGGCCTCAAGACCGCCATCGCCCGCAAGAAATTCACCGTGGAGTGGGACGCCATCCTGCGTCTGGACGAGGAACGCCGCGCCGCCATTCTCAAGGCCGAGACCGCCCGTGCCGAGCAGAAGGCCGCCAGCAAGGAAGTGGGCCAGTTCAAGGACAAGTCCTCGCCCGAGTTTCAGGCCAAGCTGGCCGCCATGAAGGGCCTCTCCGAGGAGGTCAAGGCCCTCGAAGCCGAAGCCACCGAGGTTGAAGCCCAGTGGAAGGCGCTTTTCCTGTCCATCCCGAACATTCCGGACGCCAGCGTGCCCGCAGGCCGTACAGAGGACGATAACGTCGTGGCCGCCACCTGGGGCGACCCCAAGACCGTCTCCGCCAGCGCCGTGCCGCACTGGGACATCCCGTGGTTCGCGCAGGCGATCGACTTCGAGCGCGGGGTCAAGGCCACCGGCGCGGGCTTCCCGTTTTATGTCGGCGACATGGCCCGCCTCGTGCGCGCGCTGATCAGTTTCTTTTTGGAAGAGGCACGCCTCAATGGCTACGAGGAAGTTCTCCCGCCGCTCATGGTCAACGCCGCCAGCGCCACCGCCACCGGCCAGCTCCCCGACAAGGAGGGGCAGATGTACCACATGCCCGTGGAGGATTTTTACATGATCCCGACCGCCGAGGTCCCGGTCACGAACTTCTTCCGCGAGGAGACCTTCGACGAGGCCGACCTGCCCGTGTACCGCTGCGGCTACACCCCGTGCTTCCGCCGGGAGGCCGGGAGCTGGGGCAAGCACGTGCGCGGCCTCAACCGCCTGCACCAGTTCGACAAGGTCGAGCTCGTCAAGTGGGTCCACCCGGACAAGAGCTTCGAGGAGCTGGAGCTGCTGCGTGGTAACGCCGAAGTCATCCTGCAAAAGCTCGGCCTGCCGTACCGCGTGCTGCTCATGTGTGCCGGAGACATCGGATTCCCGCATGCCAAGCAGTACGACCTCGAAGTCTGGGCCGGCGGCCAGCAGCGCTGGCTCGAAGTGTCGAGCTGCTCTAACTTTACCGACTTCCAGGCCCGCCGCGCGGGCATCCGCTTCCGCCCCAAGGGCGGCGGCAAGTCCGAGATAGTCCACACCCTCAACGGCTCCGGCCTCGCCGTCCCGCGCGTGCTCGCCGCCCTCCTGGAAAATAACCTCCAGGCCGACGGCACCGTCAAGGTCCCCGAGTGCCTCCACCGCTGGACCGGCTTCGAGACCCTGGCCCCGAAAGCGAAGTAGGGAGAGGGGAGGGCTGGGCTTATGCAGCCCAGACCCGCAGCAGACAAAGTCTGCACTTTCGATGCTGCGCATCGCGTCAGCGTTTGTTGAAAACAGCTCCGCTCTTTTCAACAAACGCTGAGGGAGCATCAAAACTGGGTCGCACCATTAAGACCTGCCGAGAGTCACCCCCCTTTTTCTTGTGGCGAACCTGTGTCAATTGAAGGCTACAAAGTCGGTACCGCGGTTGTGGGCAGCACCGAACCCCCACCGATGGTGCAGCCCAGGATGCCGCGGGTGCGGGGCGCGTAGCCCCCATGAAAACCAGCATTGCCAGCGCATGGGGCATCACGCAGGCTGCGGGGATGTTGCCCTGGCACGAGAGAGCCGAAGCTGTGGCCGCCGCGCTTGCGGCGGAGCGGCTGGACTGGCCTGAAAAGGTCGCCGAGCCCATTGGGGTAGGGTGCTCGGGCGGGGCGGACTCGGTGTGTTTGTTGTTGCTGGCCTGGCTGCGTTACGGGAACGAACTGCGGGTGCTGCACCTGAACCACGGTTTACGTGGCGCGGAATCTGACGCTGACGCCGCCTTTGTGGAAAATTTGGCCGGAGAGCTGGGGGTGGGCTTTGTCGGGGATAAACTGGAGGGGCTGCCCGAAGAGCCATCCGAAGCGTTGTTAAGGGAGCGACGGCTCGATTTCTACCGTCAAAGCGGCTGTGCGACGGTCCTGCTGGGCCACCACGCCGACGACGTGGCGGAAACATTACTCATGCGCCTGAGCCGGGGCAGCGGTACCGAGGGACTGGCCGCGCCGTTGCCGACGCAGCGATTTTCGGATGGGTTGGCGCTCATTCGCCCGTTGTTGGCCATTTCCAAAGCCAAACTCCTCGATGCGCTGGCTAAAAACGACATGCCCTGGCGCGAAGACGCCAGCAATGCCGCCCCCGACTACTTCCGTAACCGCGTACGTGCCGACGTGTTGCCCGCGCTGCTGGCTGCCGCCCCCGGCAACGCCCGTACCGGGTTGGCCCGCTCCCACCGGTTGCTGGCCGAGGACGCCGAGGCGCTCAATGCCTGGCTCAATACCCTCGGGCTGAAAATCGAAGCGTGTAAACCGCTGGACCTGGCCCTTTTACGACACACGCCGGTCGCCCTTTGGAGACGTGCTCTCCAGCGTTGGCTCGCGGTGAACGGCTTGCGCGAGCACCTCTCGGCAGGGGCGGTGGATGCGCTGCTGGATGAGCTGCGCACGGGGCGGAACGGCCGCTTCAGCGCCGGAGCCCGTACGTGGCTGGTCTTTGACTGGGGGAGGCTGATGCTGGAAAAGCCGGTCGAGGGCGAAAACTCACCCTGGCCGGATACCTGCTTGCGGCCAGGGCAGACGCTGAACCTGCCCACTGGCCACGAGCTCAAGGCGGAACTGGTCAGCCTCGACGACGTGACGTGTGCGGCGATTCTCAAGGGCAAGTTTGACAATCGAACCTGTGTCTATCTGGAAGCCAACGGCTTACGCTTCCCTTTACTGGTGCGCCAGTGGCGCGACGGGGATCGCTACCTGCCGCTGGGCGCTCCGGGCACCCGCAAGCTCCAAGACTGCTTCACCGACGCAAAAATCCCCGCCCGGGAACGAAAACAGCTGCCGGTTGTCTGTTGGGGCTCGGGCAATATTATCCTCTGGGTGCCCGGTTTGCCCCCTGATGAGTATGTTAAAGTGACGACGGGCACGGTTTTGGCTCTTCGGTTGACTTACTCCGCTTATTCGCAGAAGATTGCAGCGTTTGTTTAAATGAGTGATAATTCCCACAACGACTCCGGCTCCTCGCAGAAGCCGCCCTCGCCACAGGGTTTCCAGCCCAAGGTTTATGTCATCTGGCTCGCGCTGATCGGCCTGATCCTGATGCTCATGTACATGTACCCGGGCGAGCACACCGGCGCGCAAAACCTTGAAATCAATCAGGTTATAAAGATGGCGGAGGCCGGGGACCTCGTTTCGGTCTCGATCAAGTCCGACCCCAACGGTGGCGACCAGTGGTATAAGGTCTGGGGTGAGATGAAGAACCCCGCGCTGGTCAAGACCGCCGATACCCAGGCGGACGCGACCGCTAAAGAAGCCGCCCCCAAGCCCGAGGCCAAGGAAGGCCTGCTCTCCGAGGTCGAGAAAACCTTCACCGCCGCCGAAAACGCGGACAAGAAAATCCCCGCGACGATCGCCTTTACCTCGCAGGGTCGCCTGACCGACGAGCGCTTTAACCAGCTCACCTCGCCGAGCAACCCTTACGAGATCAAGGAAGAGCCAGCCAGCACCATGTTCCAGAGCTTCCTGGTCGGGCTGCTGCCGATCCTGCTCATCATCGGGCTCTTATATTTCCTTTTCACCCGCCAGCTCCGCGCTGCCGGCAAGGGCGCGATGAGCTTCGGCAAGAGCCGCGCCAAGCTCCTGACCCGCGACAAGGAGCGGGTGGTCTTCCGCGACGTGGCCGGGTGCGACGAGGCCAAGGAAGAAGTCTCCGAAGTCGTGGACTTCCTCAAGGACCCGAAGAAGTTTCAGAAAATCGGGGGCCGCGTGCCCAAGGGCATCCTCATGGTGGGCCCTCCCGGGACCGGTAAGACCCTGCTGGCCAAGGCTGTGGCCGGGGAGGCCGATGTGCCGTTTTTCAGCATCAGCGGTTCGGATTTCGTGGAAATGTTCGTCGGCGTGGGCGCGGCCCGCGTGCGTGACATGTTCGAGCAGGGCCGCAAGAACGCCCCGTGCCTGATCTTTATCGACGAAATCGACGCCGTCGGTCGCCAGCGTGGTGCCGGCCTCGGCGGCGGGAACGACGAGCGCGAGCAGACCCTGAACTCCCTGCTGGTCGAGATGGACGGCTTCGACGGGCACGAGGGGGTCATCATCATTGCTGCGACCAACCGCCCGGACGTGCTCGATAGCGCCTTGCTGCGTCCCGGTCGTTTCGACCGTCAGGTCATGATCGACCTGCCCGACCTCAAGGGCCGTGAAGAGATTTTAAAGGTCCACGCCAAGAAGATCAAAATGTCCGTCGATGTGGACCTCGTGCGCGTGGCCCGCGTCACCGCCGGTTTCTCCGGCGCGGACCTGGCCAACCTGCTCAACGAGGCCGCCCTCGTGGCCGCCCGCTATAACAAGTCCGAGGTTCAGATGGCCGACGTCGAGGAGGCCCGCGACAAGATCGCCTTTGGCCGCGAGCGCCGCAAGGTCATGGACGAAGACGACAAGCGCGCCACCGCCTACCACGAGGCCGGACACGCCCTCGTGCAGGCCGTCCTCAAGGACAAGAAGCGCGAGCTGCACAAGGTCACCATTCTCCCGCGCGGACGCGCACTCGGGATGGCCATGACCACCCCGACGAAGGAAGTTTTAGGCTACTCCAAGCAGGACCTGCTCAACTTCATCTGCATGGCCATGGCGGGCCGTATCGGTGAGGAGATCGAGACCGGCGACTTTTCCAACGGCGCCGCCTCCGACATCAAGCAGGCCACCGACATCGCCCGACGCATGGTCTGCGACTGGGGTATGAGCGAACTCGGCCCGGTCGCCCTCGGTGACAATCAGGAGCACATCTTCCTGGCCAAGGAAATCACCCGCAGCCAGAACTACAGCGACGATACCGCCCGCATGATCGACCGCGAAATCCGACGGATCATTCAGGAGCAGTACGACCGCGCCCACCAGATCATCTCCGAGCACAAGGAGGCCCATCAGAAGGTCGCCGACGCGCTGCTGGAGTACGAAACCATCGAGGGCAAGCACGTCAACGAGATCCTGGAGTTCGGCGAGATGCGCTCGCCCGTTATCTCCAACTCGCCGCCCCCCCTCGAAAAGCCCGCTCCGGACAAGGAAAAGAAAAAGCCCGCCTCCGACGAAGGCGAGGAAATGGGCCCCACCAGCGCCCCCGCCGGTTTACCCGCTTAAGGTGGTTGCGGGGCTGCGCGCCCCGGACCCGCAGCTGGGCTTATGCAGCCCAGACCCGCAGCAGGCACAGCCTGCACTTTCGATGCTTGCAGCATCGCATCAGCGTTTGTGGAAAACAGCTCCGCTTTTTTCCACAAACGCTGAGGGAGCATCAAAACTGGGTCGCCACCATGTAGAACACCCAGTCGACCACGCAAAATATTCAATGGTGTTCTCGTGTCAGGGAAGGCTACAAAGTCGGTCCGGCGTTTGTGCGCAGCACGGACGCCGGACCGGGGGTGCAGCCCTGAATGCTGGTCCAGCCGGACCTGCCGCGGGTCCGGGCTGCGTAAGCCCGGCGCAGGGTGCGGGGCGCGGAGCCCCGCGTCTCACTGAAGCGTCCAGAAGGTGACCTGCGAGAGGGCGTGGTCCCAGGTGCGGCCGCTGCGGCGCAGGGCGAAGGGCACATCGACGGGTTCGCGGGACTCCCGGAAGCGGGGGAGGAGGGCGGCGAGGCCGTCGCGGGTGGAGACGTTTTCGCCGGTGGCGTCCTTGTAGCCGCCGATCCAGTGTTCCTTTTTCGTAAAGGATTCGCGCCACTCGTTCGTGCAGGCGATGACGAGCAGGCCGCCGGGGTTGAGGCGCTCGTGGACGGTTTTGAGGAACTGGGCCGGGTTGTAGGAGCGCTCCAGCAGGTTGGTGACCACGATCAGATCGAAGCCCCGGTAGAGGTCTTTCATGTTCGAGAGGTCGGCCTGCATGAACTCGACCTTGCCGCGCGAGGCGTCGAGTCCGAGGTCTTTCAGGTTGGCCTGGCGGAAGTCCACCAGCTCGCCCTCGCGGGGGATTTCCCACTGGGTGTAGCCCTTGTCGGTCATTTCCACGCCGATGCGGATGGTGCGGGCGGTCGGGTCGAGCGCGAGGACGGAGTCGAACTCCACCGCTAGCTCGAAGGCCGTCCGCCCGACCTTGCAGCCCAGCTCCATGGCTCGGGTGCGGGGGCGACCCTGGACAGCGTCGAGACAGAGCTGGGCGAGCTTTTCCGGGAAATTCTCCAGCCCGAGCGCGTCGGGACCGTAGTGCAGCTCGCAGTGGGGGACGACGTCGGGGTCGGTCTCGTAGCGGTCGTCGGGAATGACGACCTCGGCCTCGGCCTCCACATAGCGGAACCCGGCGTGCTGGTAAAAGTGGCGACGGAAGGCGTAGCGGGACTGGCGGGTGGCCTCGTTACCGGTGGAGATCCACGAGCCGCCCTTGATCAGGTTGTGCTTGGTGTCAAAGGTCGGGGTGGAAAAGTCGTCGTAGAGCGGATGCACCTCGAAGCCGGGGAAGCCCGCGATGGGCGTCTCGGTATGCTGCCAGACATTACCCAAAATATCGTAAAACCCTTGGCCGAAGGCGTGCCGGTCCACCGGGACGGACGAGGCGGTCTCGTTCAGATTGAGGTTGCCGGGAGCCTCGTCGCTCCAGCCATCCATGTCGGGGGTCTGAGAATAATCCAGCAAGCTGTACCACTCCTCCTCGGTGGGCAGGCGGATGGGCTGGCCGGTTTGGGCGGCCTTCCAGTTGCAGAAGGCTTTCGCCTCCAGGTAATTCGTTTCCACCGGCCAGGACCAGGGCATCTCGATCTCTTCCAGCATGCAGCGCAAGCGGTAGGCGCCGTCCTTGTCCTTGCGCCAGAAGCGCGGCATGCCGCGCCCCTCGTAGCTCGCCCAGTGCCAGCCCTCATCGGTCCAGTAACGCTGCTCGGTATAGCCGCCGTCCTCGATAAACTCCAAAAACTCGCGGTTGCTCACGAGGTACTTCGACGCCTTGAACGGTGCGACTTCGGCCTCGCGGTGGCCGTACTCGTTGTCCCAGCCGTAGAACTTGCCGTGCTCGCGGGACTTGCCCAGCTCGACGATGCCGCCGGGCACGGGCAGGAGGGTGTTCGCGGGCGGCGCGGTGTCGAGGCGGGCGATTTCCCAGGCCGGGTGCTTTTGGACCAGTTCGAGAGGGAGTTGACGGATGAGCACGGAAGAGGTCTCCAGGTGGATGCGCTCGTGCTCGATACCCATGAGGATGATCCAGAACGGGCTGTCCCAGCCGATGGGCAGGCTGAGCGGCAGCGAGGAAATGAGCCCGTCAATGGCGGCGCGGGCCTTGTCTCGGTAGGCCTTGACCTCCTCGGGGGTGGGCCATTCGTAGTGGGCCTCGTTGAGGTCGTCCCAGCTCATCTCGTCCACCCCGACGGCGCAGAGCGACTCCAGACGCGGGTCCAGCCGGTGGTCGAGGATTTTGCCCAAAACGAGCTTATTGATGAAGAAGACCGCCGTGTGCCCGTAATAAAAGATCAGCGGGTGGCGCAGCGGGTCGGCCCGTGTGGTGTAGGCCTCGGGGCTGGCCAGCGTCTCGAAGAGCGTCTCGTAAGCGTCGTAGGTGGCGTGGAAGTACTGGCGGATTTCCTCGCGCTTGGCCTCGGGATCACCGGCGTCCAAGCGCGGCGAAAAGGGACGGGCAAACTCAAGTGTGTCGGCGGAATAGAGAGCGGGCATAGGTTTGAGGGGGTTGCGATTGGCGGGTGAGGTTAACCCTTAGACTATCCCATCCGCGCTTCCTGACAACCCATGCGGGCATTTTTAGGGACCGTCCCCAACGCTCTCAATCAATGGAAATGACTTCCTGCTCGGTAACGATGGCATCCATGCGCACATCGTGGCCCTCGCGGGGGATTTTTTCGTAAATCTGCCAGTCATAGGCGAGGGCGAGCTTTGCGCCGACGACCTGCGCCAGAAAACGGTCGTAGTAGCCGCCGCCGTGGCCGAGCCGGTGCCCCTGCCGGTCAAAAGCCAGCCCCGGCACCAGCACCAGATGCGGGCGCGGCTCCACGGGCGGGGATTCGGGTGGGGGCTCGAGGATGCCGTACATGCCGGGCGCCAACGCCTCCCACTCGTGCAGTTTGTGCCAGGTCATGACGCCGCCCTCGTGCGAACGCGGCACGAGGATGGTTTTTTCCCCGATGGCAGAGCTGACCAGATCGTGTGTGGCAACCTCGTTGCCCAGCGACAGATACGCGCACACGGTCCCGGCTTGCTTCCACAGGTCCAGCTGCTGCAGGCGTGCGCAGATGTCTGCACTGGTGGTGGCGACTTCGCGGGCCGACATTTCGCGCCGTCGGGCGCGTACCTCGGCCCGGAGACGGTTTTTATCGGGAGCGGAGAGCATGCGGGGGGAATAGGGTTGAACAGGGGGGCGATCAGCGTATTGCTGGAGGGCATTCATGACTGAAGAGGCGATTAAGTCAAATATCCGCACGATCCGAAATTGGCCCCAAAAAGGGATCAATTTCCGCGACGTGACCACGCTTTTTGAAAACTCGGAATGCTTCCGCACCGTCATCGATCGGCTGGTTGAGTGGGCCCGCACACGCGAGCTCAGCAGCGTGGCCGGGATCGACGCCCGGGGCTTCGTGCTGGCCGGGGCGCTGGCCTACCAGTTGGGCCTGCCGCTCATCCTTGTGCGCAAGAAAGGAAAACTCCCCGCCGAGACCCTGAGCGAAAACTACACGCTCGAATACGGCCAAGCCACCATCGAGGTGCACGACACGGACACCATCCGCGGGCAGAACGTCCTCGTGGTGGACGACCTGCTGGCCACCGGCGGCACCGCGCTGGCGGCGATCCGTCTCATGCGCCGTCTCGGGGCCGAGCGCGTGGACTTTGCCACGATCATCAATCTGAGCGAGCTACCGGGCCGGCAGCTCCTCCAGAGCGCGGGCATCCACACCTTTGCCCTGTGCAGCTTTAACGAGACCGAATAAGCCCGCGCCATGGACGAAACGAAAAACGGCACCTTTTTCTGGCTCGACCTGGAGATGACCGGACTCGACCCGCAGAGCGACCGCATTCTGGAGGCGGCCTGGATTGTCACTGATAAGGACTTTAACGAGCTGGCCACCAGCGACACCGCCGTCTATCAGGAGCCCGAGGTCCTCGCGTCCATGAACGAATGGTGCAAGAAGACCCACGGCGAAAGCGGCCTGGTGGACCGCGTGCCCAGCGGCATCGGCGAGGACGAGCTCGACGAAAAACTTCTCGCGTGCGTCGCGCAGCACTTCGGCCCCGACCCGGTCCTACTCGCGGGCAATTCCATCGGCCAGGACCGCAAGTTCGTGGACCGCTACCTGCCGGGCTTTGCCCAAAAGCTGCACTACCGCATGCTCGATGTGAGCAGCTTCAAGATCGTCTTCCAGACCTGCTACGGGAAAAGCTTTTCCAAGCAAGGCACCCACCGCGCCCTCGACGACATCCGCGAGTCCATCGCCGAGCTGCGTTTTTATCTGGGCTTCATGCAGGGAGCTTAAAGAAGATTAACCACAAAGGGGCAAAGACACAAAGTTAGCACATCTCTGTGGGCTCTGTGCTTCTCTGCATTCTCTGTGGCTAAAAACTTAGCTTAACTCCGCAGCACTTACCTTACGGACGGCCCGCACGAAGTGCTCCAGCCCGGCCCGCCAGACATCAGGCGGCGTGAGCAGGGACAGCACGGCGTGCGGGCTGGAAAAGTCGTAAAAATAGCCGGGATGGATGCGCGTCCGGGTATCTTCGGCCAAGGTCTCGGTGAGACGGGTTTCGCGGATGTCGGGCGGCAGTGGGACCACCGCGTACCAACCTCCCTCGACGCGGGTCGGCAGCGGCAGGCGCGCGTCTGCTAGCTGTTTTTCCAGGTAAGAGAGATTGGTGGCAATGCGTTGACGGATTTGCGGCTGAATCGCCGCTTGGCGCTCCAGCAGAGCCGGGAGCACCTGTTGAACCGGTGTTGCCACGGACAGAAAAATGTCCGCGATCACCTCCAGCCGTCGACGGGCCTGCCGGAGTAGGCGGGCGTCCGCGCACTGCATGAGGGTCCAGGCCAGTTTCAGCTGTGGCAGCGCGAGAGACTTTGAAAGGCCGCCAAGGATAAAGGTCAGCGCCCCGGTGCGCCCGACCACGCTGCGCACGGCGTCCGCCCCCGGCAGGTGTGGGTAATCGGAGAAAACCTCGTCGCAGATCAGGCTCAAGTTGTGGCGTTGGGCGAGCGCGTCCAGAAAGGCAAGGTCGTCCTCCCGCAGATAGGAACCGGTCGGGTTGTTCGGATTCACGATCAGGATCGCCCTCGTCTTGGGGCCGACGGCCCGCAGCAGCGCGTCCTGGTCGATGCGCCACAGTCCCCCGTCGTGCACGAGCGGGTAGGGCACAAGGCGGCAGTCGTTGACCTCGGCCAGCAACCCAAAGAGCGGGTAGCTCGGCGCGGGGGCGAGGATTTCGTCGCCGGGGTCGCAGAGCATCCGAAACAGATAATGGTACGCATCCGAGGTGCTGGCGGTCAGCATGATGTTGTCAGCGGACGGTATAGCTTCGTCCCCGACATGGCTGGCAACAGCCTCGCGTGCAGCCCGCAGACCGAACGGCTCCGGCTCATAGCGCAGCAGGTCGCAGCCGCCGAAAAGCGCTGGCAGGTCCAACCCGCCGTAGTCGAACCCGCAGGCCGTGGGGTTCGAGACCGTGAGGTCGTACAGGTATTCGGGACTGTCGTCTTCGGTCAGATTGATCTCATCAAGGTCCCACTGCGTGCGGGACGAGAAAGGCTGCTTGCCGGGCATAGGATTGATTGGGACCGTTTGATAAGGTCCTCCGTCGCAAAAAGCGAGCCCGCGCGGTATGTGCGCCACAGATTTTCCCAAACCCCGCGCTCAGGCCTTGAGGTCGAGCAGGTCGGCGGGGCGCTCCAGAATCCACTTGGGCTCGTAAAGTTTGAGAGCCTTTTTCGAGTTCGCCCCCCAGAGCACGCCCGCGCCTGGGATGTCGGCCTTGCGGGCGGCCTTCATGTCGCGGGCCTCGTCCCCGACGAAAACCACGTCCACCGCCTCCAGCGTAAAGGTGCGCAGGATGGCCTTGAGGCTCTTGGCCTTGCCGGAGAGTTTGGGCACCGTGCTGACGAAGTCGAAGAAGTCGAGCCCGTGCATTTTCAGGAAAGCGCGGACGTTGACCTTGTCGTTGGAGGTGAGAATGCCCAGCACGGTCCAGCGCTTGCGCAGGGCGGGGAGGACGGCGTCCATCCCGTCGATGGGGCGAATCTCGTCCATGCGAGCGGCCAGGAGGCGCTTTCCCTCCTTCAGGATCGCGGGCACCTTCAGCCGGGGCACCTGCTGGTGCTTGATAAACTGCGAAGTCGTCAGGTCGCGCAGCTTGTCGCGGTCGGCCTCCTTGACGGGGAGGTAGCCGTACTTGGGCGCGAGCTCGTTAAAAATCTCCCAGCCCAGATCGAGCGTGCTGGCGACGGTCCCGTCGAAGTCAAAAATCAGGCAGATGTCGGCTGGCGGTTGGCTGCTCACGGTGACGGTTACGTTAAGTCCCGCATCGGTTCCGGCGACACAAAAAGCCGCGTGTTACACACTTGCGACATTCGGGGAGCGCGCCTACCATTTACCTCCGTTGAACGCCGAACCCGAGTCCCCGCCGCTTCCGCCCGAAGCGGAGTCGTTTCTGCACCACCTGGCTGAGCAGAAGCGTTACTCTGCCCGCACCACGCGCAATTACCGCCAGGCGCTGGAACGCTTCGCGGGCTGGCTGCGGACGGAGCCCGCCGCACCCGCAAGCCTGCTCGGGGCCCAGACCCGGCACCTGCGCCGTTACCTGATGGACCTGCAAGGGGCCTTCGAGCGCCGTACGGTCAACCTACACCTCTCGGCCCTGCGGGCTTTTTACCGTCACCAGGTCCGCGAAGAGCGGATCGAGGCCAGCCCGCTGGCGGGCATTTCCGGCCCCAAACTCGAAAAATCGCTCCCGAAGTTTTTAACCGAAAAGCAGATCGCCCAGCTCCTGGCCGGGCCGACCCGCTTGCTGGAAAACGAGGCCATCGAGCCCTTTGCCGCGCTGCGGGACCGGCTCGTGATGGAGCTGCTCTACGGGGGCGGCTTCCGCGTGAGCGAGCTCTCGGACTTGAACTACGGGCAGATCGACGAGGCCTCCGGTGTGGCCCGCATCCGGGGCAAGGGCGGCAAGGAGCGCCTCTGTCCGGTCGGCTCCGTTGCCATGGCCTGCCTGAAGGCGTTCCGGGCACAATACGCCCGCCACAGCAGCCCCCAGGACCCGGTGCTGATCACGGAGCAGGGAGCACGCTTTTCCGTCCGACGTATCCAGTTGATGCTCAAGAAGTACCTCGACCTGGCCGGACTTCCGCACGACCTCACCCCGCACAAGATCCGCCACAGCTATGCGACCCACCTGCTTGACAATGGGGCGGACTTGCGGCTGGTTCAGGAGTTATTGGGACACGCCAGTCTCTCGACGACGCAGATATACACCCACGTCAGTGTGGCCCGTCTCAAGGATATGCACAGCAAGGCCCACCCCCGCGCCTGAGGAACCCATCACCTCAGCCGCTGTCTGAAGTCGAATCTCCCCCGACGCTCTCTTTTCTCTCCCCCCTCCGCCAGCCTGATGCAGCGAGAAACTCCGATCACCAAGGCCCTTGCCCGCGTCCTCATGGCCGCGGCCTGGACTCAAGGCTCACTCCAGGAATCCGAGGCGGACGCCCTTAAGGACCTGCTTTTCCAGCTCCCCGCGCTCAATGAGAGCGATTGGGAGGAGCTTCAGGAGCTCTTGGACAAACCCGTCTCGTCCCGCCGGGCCGAGCGTTACCAGCGTGAGTTCAGTGCGCTGCTGGCCGGAGAGGGGGCCCTGACTTTTGCCGCCTACGCGGTCGAGCGCGTCACGGGCACCGGGAGTGGGGCAGGGGCTCCGCCCGAGGCAAAGACCGTGGAGCAGATACGCACCTGCATCGGCCAGAGCGGGGACGACGCCCTGCTGTGCATGTACCAGCTCATCGAAGAACCGCTGCACGAGCGCCGCCAGGCCGACGAGCACGAACAACTGCACCGCCTGAGTGAGACCCAGACCTTTCTCGACGAGCGTATGGGCGGCATCCTGGCCGGTGATTGGCCACAGCCGCTCAGCCCCGAGGAACTGCGCCGCCTCAGCCTCGCGGGCATCCTGCTGTCCTTTGTCATTCATGCCGACGAGCGTATCGACGAAAACGAGATTCTCACCGCCGAGAAATACCTCTGCGAGGCCTGGGGCCTGACCGAGGAAAAGGCGCAATTCGTCGTGCAGGTGTCGCTCTCGGACCGCATTGAGGGCATTGACCTGATGCGCGTGTGCCGCTGGTTCTACGAGGCCACGAGCGAAGAGGAGCGCATCGGATTTCTGGAGGTGCTCTTCGATGTGGGTATCGCCGACGGTGCGCTGGATGACCGGGAAATCGACATAATCATGCTCATAGCCGCGGATCTGCGCTTCGATCAGCATCACTTCCAGGCCGCGCTGGAGCGCGTCCTCGCCGCGAATTCCTAGCCTTACGCGCACGATCGGAAGATTTTTTCCTTCCCATTGGCGGCAGTTTCGATGCAATGCCTGACCTTTATGGCATTCGGTTTTATATTTTCCGGACAGGGCGCCCAGCAGGTAGGCATGGGCAAGAGCCTCTACGAGAACTCCGCCGCGGCGCGCGCGTGCTTTGACCAGGCGAAGGAGATCCTGCCTTTCGACTTGAAGCAGCTCTGCTTCGAGGGCCCGGAAAACGAACTGACCCAGACCAAGGTCTGTCAGCCCGCGCTCTACGTGCATGGCTACAGCATCGTGGCCGCCCTGCGCGAGGCCGGAAAGCTGCCCGAAATCGCCGGGGCCGCCGGGCTCAGCCTGGGCGAGCTGACCGCCTATGCCGTCGCCGGAGTGTACGACTTCGAAACCGGCCTGCGCATCGTGGCCGAACGCGGCCGCCTCATGCAGGAGTGCTGCGAGGCCACCGTCGGCACCATGGCCAGCCTCATCGGCGGCGATGTGCCCTCCGCTGAAAAGCTCGCCGCCGAATGCGACGTGGACCTGGGCAACCTCAACTGCCCCGGCCAGAGTGTGCTCTCCGGTGAAGTGGACAAGGTCAAGGCCGCCGTCGCCAAGGCCAAGGAAGCCGGCTTCAAAATGGCCGTCCCGCTCAAGGTCGCCGGTGCTTACCACAGCCGCCTGATGAAGCCCGCCGCCGAGAAGTTCGACGCCTTCCTCAAGTCGCTCCCACCCTTCAGCGCGCCCG
>JAUTCS010000083.1 GCA_030673825.1 Verrucomicrobiota bacterium JB024
CTTCCGGGTGGGGGAGAAGCGCATCGTCGTGAGTGCGCACCTCGTGCAGGACAACGACGCCAAGGTCTTCACCAACTGGAGTAGTGATCTCGACACCATCCACCTCAATCACGGTGATCCCATGATGGAGCTAACCTTGGAGAAGGTGTCCCCTACCAGCGTGCAATCCGTTCGCCGCGTGGCTCTGGATGGTAGCAGTCTGCCACTCACTCCGGAGACTGCGCCTGGGGGTGGCCTCCTCCTCAGGGTGCCCATCCGTGACGAGGAGGGTGGTGCCGCACGCGAGTGGTTTCGCGACACGGAAGTGCTCACCTTTTTCGTCGAAGTGAAACTGAAGTAAGCCCGGCCTGCAGCACACTGCTCTTGTCCATGATCCGTATGTCCCGCCCCACCATCTTTCAGATCGCGACGTCGGCAGCCCCCCGTGGGTTCGCGTTACTCATCGCGATCACTCTGATGGCGTTTGTAGTGATGTTACTGGTGTCGATGACCTCATTAATACGGATTGAGACGCAGGTGGCGACCAACAGCCAGCAGCTTTCCATGTCCAGGCAAAATGCGCTCATGGCGTTAAATATCGCTCTCGGCGAGTTGCAGAAATTGGCAGGCCCCGACCGTCGTACAACGGCTTCGGCCGACATCGTTACGACCGACCTTGTTGGCCTACCCGAGAAGCCGACGCTTCCGACGAGTGACGCTGGCTACGAGTCAGAGATAGCAACATGGGAGGCGGATCTTGAAACATACTGGGCCACTCGCTCTGCCCATTGGACCGGGGTGTGGGGGCCGGACTCTGCTCCTGGCGACATTTTTACCGCGACGCCAGAACCGGTTTTTCTCGGCTGGCTGGTCAGTGGCGCGGCCCGGCCAACCTTCTCGTCGGAGACGAGTGAGGCTGATTTCGGCAAAGTGACAGTGACGGCTGATGGTGATTCCTCTGCTGCATCGGCTAGCGATGAGGTTAGTGAGACAGAGTCTGCCGTGTGGGTCGGTGACCGCTCGGCCGTACTGCTGGTTGGTCCGGGCACCGTGGGCTCTTCGGCCCCGGTCTCCAGTCATGTGGCGGCGCCTTTAATCGATATTGAGATGCCGGCTTCCAGCGTGTCAGGGCAAACCGGTTCCTCTGACATTACGGTTGGTCGTTATGCTTTTTGGGTCGGAGACGAGGGGGTTAAGGCTCGCTTCAACCACATCGATCCCTATGCGAACGCGGGAGACGATCTGGCAGAAGATGAAGCCAGCTATCGGTTGCTTGCAGCCCAGCGCGCCGCAGCTGAGCTGCTTACGGGATTCGAATCGCTGGCACCCAACACGGGAACTCTGGAGCGGGTGGTCTCTACAGGAGATGCTTCCTTTATCACGGGTCTTGACGCGGCAATCGTCGGCGCGCGTTTCCACGACGTGACTCCCTACTCATCCGGTGTGCTTGCTGATGCTCAGCGCGGAGGATTACGACAGGATCTCACCTATTACTTCGAACGCGGCATCACGCCGGAAGGCGACGCGCTGACGGGCGGCGGCACCGCTCTGCTTTCTTGCGACGGAGCCGATACAGTGCGACCGTCTCTCGGCCCGACTTGGGAACGTGCGGAATCCTTTTATGACTTGGGGAATCAGTCCGGTCCCGTGAGGATGAGACCGGCTACCGCCACGCAGATGGGGATATCCCCTGTCATAACGCAATACCGAGTCTTCTTCACGCTAGTGCGTGGTGTTGATGATGACAGTTTTGACGTACGTATTCAGATGGTCTTTGTCTTGGGCAACCCCTACACGGTCGCTATCCATGCGGATTCGCTGGAGTTCTATTTCCAGCGGATGTCCGACAGCGACACCAAGCGCAAAAACCTTTATTTTAAGATCGGGACGGAGAATATCTTTCGCGAGGACTTCAACAGGCTCATGAACCGTTTCGTCTTCCGCACGGGGGCGGTGGAGATCCCGCCGGGTGAGGCGAAAGTCTTCACGCTGACGGATGATGTTCCTCTGACCGTCACTGCGGACAACGAAGTCACTGGTTCGGACGTGATCGTGGAGATGACCGAGGGCTTCGAGCCACCATTTAACGCGCTGGTGGCGTCTGTTCATAAAAGTGAAGACAATGATGCGACGGACTGCGAATGGAACTATGATACCCTGAACGCCTCTGGTTCGGCCGAGACCACTGGTGCGTATTACAACCATGTCGTGCTCCGGGATGGCGTGACTGGAAGCATCCTGCAACGTCAGGAACGCATGGGGGTCGGTACCCCGCCTCAGATTACCTATGACCTCTCCGATGGGGGCGACAGCTTTCCCGGCCCCACGTTTTCCAGAAAACTGAAAACGGTTATGGAAATGTCTTCTTCCAAAAACGCGCGTATCCATGCCGACTACAACCTGCGTGCTCAGTTGGTGGAGCATACCGTTCTCCATTATGCTGCCCAGCGTGGGTTTAATGAAAACCCTGTGGTCAACGGAGGCGTCATGACGGCCGACCCTACTGCCTTTAGTGCAGATGGTATTGACGAGGCGCGATGGGGCATGGCGCTCGACGACGCGCACGGCAAGACACTATTTGCGCCCTATGACTTGCCGCGGGACGGCACGGATGCCGCTCCGGTCTGGCTTTCTTTGGGGCAATTGAGTCATGCCGACCTTACCTGCTCGTCCGAATACGTGTCGGTTTCGAGCCAGCCGGGACGACTGCTCGGTAACGCCTGGGCCTCCCCGTATGTGCAGCGCCACCAGTGCAAGACGGATGCTTCTTGGTCCGGCAGCTTCGCGGTATCCGGTAATAATAACAGCGAAACCTACTATGATCTTTCCTATCAGTTGAACGCCGCACTATGGGATTCTTGGTATTTTTCTACGATCCCGCAGACTGCTTCCTTCGAGCCCTCATACGAGACCGTGCTTCCCAACGGACGCCTCTGCTTTGTAACTGGCGGTACGACCACGCTAGCGCAGGCGCGCGATCCTTCGCAGGCGGCTGCACACCTATTGCTAGAAGGGGCCTTTAACGTGAACTCCACTAGCGTCGAAGCTTGGCGTGCGATACTGGGTGCTCTTCGCGGGCTAGATTTGCGCGACGATACGGAGCTGAGCGGCCCCTTCCCTCTATCCCTTCGGCAGCCCCTGGGCAGTGCGAATGCTGACGACGGTTCCGCGGACGACGCTTGGGCAGGATTCCGAAATCTCTCTGAGTCCGAGCTCGACGAGTTGTCTCGTCACATCGTGCGGCAGGTAAAGCTACGCGGCCCCTTCCTTTCCCTTGGGCACTTTATAAACCGCAAGCTGATCGCCTCGCCCTATGTGCCCGAGCCCGATGGAAGCGGTGATCGCGATGCCTCCGAAACAGCTGATACTGAACAGGGGTTACGCGGTGCATTGCAGGCGGCTATTGATACGGCAGGTGTGAACGATGGCATCGCTTCCTCATTTTCGGATGTGACCACCCCGGCCGAAAAATTCAAGGTTGGCTATCAGGACTGGCGAGCTGGAGAGGGAGATGCTGCAATGGGTATTCCCGGCTGGCTTTCCCAAGCCGACCTGCTCCAACCGCTCGGACCAGTTATAGCCTCGCGGTCGGATACGTTTGTCATCCGAGCCTATGGAGAATCACTGAATCCGGTGACATCCCAAGTTGAGGGGAAGGCATGGTGCGAGGCCGTCGTACAGCGTTTTCCTGACTACATGGACACTACTGCTGATGCCTGGGCTTCTCCAGCATCTCTCTCTTCACAACAGGCAGAAAACGCGGTGAATTTTGGACGGCGGTTCCGGATCGTCTCCTTTCGCTGGCTCTCCCCTGACGACATCTGAGCTATTCGATGAGAACGACACTTTTTATTATTTTCTGCCTGCTTCCACTTGTCACGCTATCCGCGGGAGGGGTATCGGGCCATGTCTCGAACGTTGAACTCTCGGCGGTCGCTTGGGAAAAATCGATTAGGTCTCTCAGCGTTGTGGGGGCGGAGAGAAGTATGGAGTGGATGGTCCCGGCATTCCGACGTTCGGCCGGTCTCACTTACTCCGGCAAACGTCGGGTCGAGTTCCTGCAGGCACCCCAGGGCCAAGGTGAGGAAAAACCGCACTTGGTTGCGGAAGTCGAACTACCCTACGGCGCACGGGAGGTGCTGCTCCTTTTTTTTCCACGTAGCGACGGGACTTACAAGGTGATCCCCCTTGCCAACGACAACACTGGAGACTACACCGAAGGCCATGCTCGCGTGTTTAATGCCTCCACCCGGATGCTTGCGGTGAAAGCTAACGAAGAGATGTTTTCTTTACCGCCCGGCAGCTCTCGTATCGTTCCCGGAGACGGTCGCAAGATAAAGATCAAGGCGGCTACTGAAATCGATGGTACATGGCGGCTGGCTGTGTCCAACCTGATTGAGCTTAGCCCGCAACAACGACGTAGCATCTTCCTCGTTGAGAGCGACGCAGCCTGCTTTGACGAAGTTACCGAGCACGGCGAGGTGCTGAAGCGTAGCCTCGTTAAGTTGGTCTCCGTCGAAGATTAAGCAGTCCGGTCTCTTGGAAAACGAAGATCGATCCATTTCCCGCAACATCCATCTCATAGGTTTAAAAAATAACAAGCATCCTAATACGACCAAATGAAGCAGGATAGTTCCCAACCAAACATTCTTCTAATTCTTACAGACCAGCAGCGTCTGAGTGCGCTGGGGGCGTATGGTGAGACCCCATGCAAGACCCCGCACCTGGACCGCTTGGCGGCGAGGAGTGCCCGTTTTGAGACGGCTTATACGACTTGCCCGGTTTGCAGCCCGGCCCGCGGGAGCGTGATGACCGGACAGTATCCGCACGCGCACGGGATCACCTCTAACGTGCACGATCTTGGCTGTACCGTGCATGAGCTGACGGACCGCCCCGAGTTGCTCTCACGCCGACTACTGGCTGCGGGTTACGCATGTGGCTATACGGGCAAGTGGCACCTGGGTTGTGGATGGGATACAACCTTCGGAGCTAAAATTGATACCGGACTGCCGCACGACGTTGGGTTCGTGGGCCACAATTTCTGGGGGCATGGAGATGGTGGTCACAACTACCCAGAATATCAGGAGTACCTGCGTGACCATGGCTGGAAGCACGAAGTGGTCAACCCGATTGCCCAGGACCCCTGGTCGGGGCGATCTGGAGAGCTTACCGGTCCTGTCGAGTCCACCGTTCCTTATTATCTGGCGGAACACACGATCGGGCTGATGGATCAGTTCGCCCGTGAGTCGAAACCATTCTTCCTCTGGCATAACTTCTGGGGGCCGCATGAACCCTACTACCCGACCAGGGATTACATGGACATGTACCGCGATGTATCGATCCCGGAGTGGCCCAACTACCGATGGGTACCCTCGGATCGGTATGGACCTCAGTCGATTAAGCGTCATCCAATGGCAGAGCAATTGTACTGGGCTTACTGGGAGAATCAGATTCGGCATTACTACGCCTTCACCACGATGATTGATGACCAGATCGGGCGCATGCTGGCACATCTGGATCGTAGCGGACTGGCGGAAAACACGATCATCATCTTTTCCTCGGATCATGGTGAGACCCTAGGCAGTCATGGTGGACTGACCGATAAAGGTTGGCACCACTTTGAGGAAATTCAGCGCATTCCTCTCATCGTTTACGTGCCAGAGAAGTACCAGAAAAATGGCTTTAATCCTCGCGGAGTTTTTCAGCAATGGGCATCACTGGCCGATTTTTACCCGACCATACTCGATTATGCCGGGGTGGGCGAAGCCTCTATGGGCGGAGTTCACGGTCGCTCCTTGCGACCAGTATTGGAGGGGACGGAAACGACTCGAGAAGAGTTGGCTGCGGTGGAGTTTTTTGGTGTTAATGCGCTCGCGACCTCTATGATTACTCTGCGCCAAGGGGACTTGAAATACGGCTGGAACTGTACGAGTCAGGACGAGCTTTATGACTTGGGCAAGGACCCTTATGAGATGAACAACCTCATCGACGATTTTGAATACACGGAGAAGAAGCGGCAGCTGCAGTGCCAGATGGTGGCTTGGGCGGAGTCAAAAAAATGCGACCGGCGTATTTGTGAGTACTTGAAAGGAAGCTTTGGCAGCTCGGTGACGGTGCCGTGTTAACGCTCTCAACGGAAAACGGAATATCCCATGAAGCACCCTAATATTATCTTGTGCATGTGCGACCAGTTACGCTGGTGCGAAACGGGTTGCTATGGGCATCCTTCGATCCGCACACCCCATATTGATCGGTTGGCTGGCAATGGCGTGCGCTTTGAAACTGCCGTCAGCAACACGCCGCTGTGCATGCCCGCCCGATCAACTGTATTGGCTGGTCAATACAGCCGTACGTGCACGGGGCGGCTGACGAACACCAACTGGAGCTTGGCTGATGGCGGCGGTGTCATGCCTTCTTGGCCAGAATCCGGGAGGACCGTGTTGCCGCAGGCTACGTTGCCGGAGTGTTTACAGGGGCAAGGTTATCGAACGATGGCCATTGGAAAGTGGCACATCGAGGCTTGGCCGGATAAAATCGGATTTGACCATTACGTGATTCCGGCCAACCAGCATGCTTATACGGCTCAACGATTCTGTGAGGACGGTGGCCCCGTTTTTTCACCGGACGGATTCAGCGTGAACTACGAACGCCAGAGGGTAGAGGAGTTTTTGAATGCACAGCAGGGAGAGGAGCAGCCCTTTTTCCTCTATTATAATATTTCACCTCCGCACATGCCCCTGGCTGATGCTCCCGAACGGTACACGCGCATGTATAATCGCGGAGATGTTGTCGTGCGACCGAATGTTGACCTATCCCGTCCAATCGAAAATCAGCACAAGCGATTTCTGACCTATCTGTGGGATTACCGCTACTACCGGGATCATTTACCCTATACGGAGAATCTACCGGACGAGTTTGATCTGCTCGATTTGCATGCTATGTACATGGGGCTGACTAGCTGGGTGGATGACATGCTCGGTGCTGTCATGGCTGAGTTAACTCGTTGTGGATTGGCCGAGGAGACCATTGTGGTCTTTACTTCTGACCACGGCGATAATTTGGGATCTCATGGGCTCATGGGAAAAGGCTCGCTCAACGAAGAGTCTATTCGTGTTCCCATGGTTTTTGCCGGACCTGGCATAAAGACAGCAACGGTGAGCCAACAGATAGTGGGGCTCGTTGACTTGGCACCGACTTTACTGGAGCTGGCGGGAGCTCAAGCACCCGCTCACATGCAGGGCCGCAGCTTGGCGGCGTCGCTTTGCGGCAAGGAAGACGGAGAGTCTCCCCCGGTGTTTATCGAAACCGAGGCGCATGGTATTGCCGTGCGTACCTTGGATAGCCTGTTGGCCTTGCCATGGGCCACCCCTCGGCACCTCGGTTCGCGCCCTCACCAGTTTTATCAATTGAAAGGTGATCCGTATGAATTACAGAACCGGTCGGAGCCTCTGGCCCCTGAGGCCGACAGGTTGGAAAAGCTGCTGCGGGATTATGACAAAAATACTCCGTGGCTGAGTTGAGACACCGAACAGACGACGGAAAATATGCGTGATGTCCATACTCAGCGACGAATGTCGTTTTGATTTTGCGCGCCGATGATTCCTGTGGGGATATCCTGATTGTTGGCACGGTTATCAGCCTAAAATCTGCCGCAACAAACGGCTAGCCCGACATGGTCAAGCCAATACGTAACCAAGTCCAGCATGGTTTGGTAAAGTGGGATGCGTCAACTCGCGTCGGTATTCACGTCATTCAGTCGGAGAAAGACCAATGCGGCAACCACCGCCGTGTGCTTGTTGCCGTCCAAAAAACACCAAAGCTCACCGATGAGAAATCTCCACCTGATCCGTGGTCAGAAGAAACTGGCTCGTTCATTGAGCCAGCTTACGGAAGAACTCGGGGTGTTCATCAAACACCGCCTCAGCGGCAGCCTATGCACGCTTGTCATCGGCATAACGCACCTTGTCCGAGAGCTCTTGACGGATGAACTCGGCCACCTTGCCCTGTTCCTGACGGGGCAGGCGCTTGTACACACCTCGGTGACTTTCCACGGAGTCCATACTGGCTGTACTATCGGCAAATTCACCCCTTTTGGCAGGTCTTGTCGGCAATGCGGTCCTAAGCGATATACTTCTCGGTGGTTTATAGCGGCTTGTAAATCAGCCAAAATTAGGCTCCCATGCCGGAAGGGGCATATATCGACAGAACCGGATCAAGGAAGTTGACTTTCGACCTTCGAGATGAAGATATAAACATTCAGAAAGATTCAGCAGGAAAATACGTAAAAATCAGTCTAAAAGTTCTGAATTCCACTTCGCACTAAATACATATCTTGTT
The DNA here is from genome assembly GCA_030673825.1 of Verrucomicrobiota bacterium JB024. Classification (GTDB taxonomy): domain Bacteria; phylum Verrucomicrobiota; class Verrucomicrobiia; order Opitutales; family Cerasicoccaceae; genus Ruficoccus. The sequence continues at coordinate 8,317 of JAUTCS010000083.1, forward strand.
TATATTCAATATCTTGCGTGCAAAATGTAGAGATTTCGAATCCCTCCCTCTCCGCCACTGACTTTGCAAGCGCCCCAGTTGGCGTGGACACGGTCACCGCTCAGTTGCAACTGCTTCTCGGGCACAAGACGCGCGACATGGCTGAGCGTTACACGATCAAGTCAGCTATCGACGTTGGCGGCGAACTGGAGAAGCATGAACCGGTCTTTCCCTCGGAATCGTGGACCGGTATAGGGACCGGTTTTCCAGTCCAAGGGGGTCTTTTGTGCTCACGTTCTAGCACGGATAATCACGAGATTGAAGATGCGCAAGTTATTGTTTCTGGCGTGGTTAGTCACAAAAAAGCCTCTCCTGACGCGGAGAGGCAAGAAAGAGAAATGGTGGTGGGAACTGGATTCGAACCAGTGAACCGATTACCGGAACAGATTTACAGTCTGCGTGCTTTAGCCACTTGCATATCCCACCACTCGAAAGCGGCGATTTCCCGGTCGGGAAAAAACGAAGACAGTACCGGGAGCGGGGGCTTTGCCAAGTTTTTTTTTGAAAAGTTTGCCCGGAAAATGACAAAGCTGCCCGCAACGGGGCTGGGTTCTTGACTGAGGTGGGGGTGGGCGTTAAATCCTGAGGGAATATGAGTGGGTCAGCAGAGGGGTTCCCCGAGGGCGAAATACCAGCACGTTACAAGTTTTTCTCGCCCCAGGCGTGGCGGTGCTACGCGCTGTTTCTGCTGGGGGCGGCTCTCATCGGGGTGGCGGCGACCCTCTTTACCTGGCTGGAACACTGGTCCGGCAAGTACCTGGACTGGGCGAACGAGACCTCATGGGTGATCCCGTTCGTGACCGCGCCGCTGGGGCTGATGCTGATCATTTTCATTCGCGACCGCGTGTTCGACGGGACGCAGGGGACGGGCATCCCGCAGACCATCGCGGCGCTGAAGATGCCCGCTGGGCCGACGCGACGCTATCTGCTCTCGATTCGCATCGCCATCGGCAAGTTTTTCCTGACCGCGCTGGGGCTGTTTTGCGGGGCCTCGATCGGGCGCGAGGGGCCGACGGTGCAGATCGGCGCGAGCATTCTCAGCTCGATCAGCCACCTGGCTAAGTTCCCCCGCCAGCTCGTCGAGCGGGGGCTGATCCTGGGCGGGGGCGCGGCGGGGATCGCCGCCTCCTTCAACGCGCCGGTGGCGGGTACGGTCTTTGCCTTCGAGGAGATCGGGCGTTCCTTTGAAAAGCACAACGCCAGCACGATCGTGCTGACGGTGGCGATTTCCTGTCAGGTGGTGTTGTGGTGCCTGGGCGGGTTTTATCTGTTTTACGGGGAGGTCGATACCGCGCTGGTGACGGTGACGGGGTGGGCGGCGCTGCTGCTGATTGCCGTGCTGTTGGGGGCGCTGGGCGGGCTTTTTGCCAAGTGTCTGCTGTTCCTGGCTGGCCGGTGCGTGAACCTCTGGGTGACGCATCCGTACCGGATGGCGGGGCTGCTGGGGTTGATCATCGGGCTGATCGGTCTGGCCTCGGGCGGGCTCAGCTACGGCAGCGGTTATGAGCACGCCAAACAAATCCTCATTGACGGGGAACAACTGCCGTGGTTTTATCCCTTTACCCGGATGCTGGCGACTTTCGCCACGCTCATGAGCGGGATACCTGGCGGGCTGTTCGACCCGACGCTTTCAGCGGGAGCGGGCTTTGGACAGCTGTTTGCCGATTGGTTCCCGACCGTGCCCCCGCAGGCGATTATCCTGTTGGCCATGGTATCGTTTTTCTCGGGCGTGGTGCAGAGTCCCATCACCTCGGCTACCATTCTGGTCGAGATGACCAGTGCCTACGAAATGATTCTGCCGTTATTGATCGCCGCTATTATCGCTTACGAGTTCTCGCACATGATCTGCCGCAATTCGCTTTACGAAGAAATATCCGAGACCTTCCTGAGGGTCTTCCGTGAACGCCACGGAAAGGAGATGGCGTCATAAAGGCCCCGTTCGGACTTCATGGTTTTCCCGACTGGTTGCGCCGCAGGTTCTCGGACAATCAGCGCTTTTTGATCCTCTGCACGATCGCCGGCGTCCTGTGCGGTCTGGCGGCGGTCGGGTTTCACCTGGCGATCCACCACACCTTTGAGCTGGTTTGGCGTCTCTCCGAGATGACCGGACCGGTCTGGTTCTGGGTCGTGATGCCGTTGATGCCCGCTACTGGCGGGCTCGTTGTGGGGCTGTTCCTGTGGAAGGTCTCCCCGAGCGCCTCGGGCAGCGGTATCCCGCAGACCAAGGCCGCGTACTACAACGATTTCGGCCGCATCACCCTCAAGGACGGCTTTTTCCGGTTCCTGCTCGGGACAATCTTCATCGGGATGGGTAACGCACTCGGTCGCGAAGGCCCGACCGTGCACATGTGCGCGGCCATTTCCTCGACGCTGGGCCGTTGGGCCGGGCTGGCCAAGGCCCGCGTGCAGGCCATGGTGCCGGTCGGGATGGGGGCGGGGATTGCCGCCGCCTTTAACGCTCCACTATCGGCCATCTTCTTTGTTTTTGAGGAACTGCTCTCGGACTTCAGCACCAAGGCTCTGGGCGGGATCGTCATCGCCGTGGTCGTGGCCGCGGCGGTCTCCCGCAGCATCCTCGGGGAGGACCCGGTCCTTCAGGTTGGACTGGCCGAGGACAATGTGCGCACCGCGTGGTGGATGCTCGTTTCGATCCCGCTGGGGGTGGCCTCGGGCTTCATCGGGTCGGGCTTCGTTACCACGCTGTTGAAGGCCCGCCAGATCAATGCCCAGTGCACAGGTCTCCCGGTGTGGCTCAAGCCCGCCATTGGTGGTCTCAGCATGGGGATCGTCGGCGTGATCGCTTTCGCCTTCACGGGGATTTTCGGTGATCCACAGACGGGGGTCTTCAGTATCGGTTACAACAGCTTGGACGCGGCCTTCGAGGGGCGGTTGGTGTTGGTCGTGCTGCTGGCACTGTTCATCTTCAAGTTTATCGCCGTCATCATCAGCTACTCGGCCGGGGGCAGCGGCGGTCTGTTCTCCCCGACGCTCTTTCTGGGTGGCATGCTCGGGGGGATTTTCGGGGTGGGGCTGCTGGCCCTGCACACGCACCTGGACTGGTTCGGTGGCCTGCCGCGCAACGAGGACGTCGTCGGGGCCTGCGTGCTTCTGGGCATGGGCGCGATGTTCGCTTCAATCATCCGCTGCCCGATCACCTCGCTGGTCATCATCTTTGAGATGACGCGCAACTACTCCTTTATCCTGCCCCTGATCGCGGGCAACATGATCGCGTACTTCATTTCGGCCAAGCGGCGGACCATCCCGCTCTACGACGCGCTGCTGGTGCAGGACGGGGTCACGCTGCGCAAGATGCCCAGCTATCAGGGCATGCGCGACTACCAGAACCTGCCGGTCAGCGCCATCATGACGCACGACTGCGTGTGTGTGGACGGTTCGCTCAACAGCGCCCAGAACCTCGAAAAGCTCGGTACGCGCAAGCACCACGGCTACCCGGTGATCAATGCCGAGGGGGCTCTGTGCGGCATGATCACACACCACGAAATGCTGGAGCACGTCGAGCATGGTCTGGATGACCCGCTGGCCAAGCTTGTGCTGGAGCAAAAGCTGGTGGCGGTCAACCCGGACACCTCGATCCGCGCCGTGGCCGCCCAGCTCATCAAAGAGGACGTCCTCCAGGTTCCGGTCGTCAGCCAGAAGGACAGTACAAAGCTGCTTGGCATCGTCACCCTGCACGACATCGCCCGTCAGCAGAACGCCGTCACCGAACAGGTCGGCCGCGAGTAGGGGAGGACAGCGTCCTGTACCTTTACGCTTCCCGCGCCTCGGGATAGACGGCGGCGACGGCTTCGTAATCTTCGTCGAGGGCGAGGGCCTGCTTGGCGCGCTTGAGCGCGAGCCGGGCATGGGCTTCGGCGATGGGCTTCATGTCCTCGTCCATCTCTGCCAGGGCGCGGAAGGCCTTCTGCAGGCGGATCATGACCTCGCGCATAGTGGCGCCGTCCCGGGCGATGCCGATAAAGGCGTCGTCAAAGAGTGCGTCGAGCCCGACGGCCGGAGCCTCCAGTCGGTCGTAGCGTTTGGCCTGATCGGAGTCGGTCTTCTCCGTATCGTCCGGGTCGGTCTGGCTCCAGTGGTGCAGCAGGCGCACGAGTTGGCCGGTGATCTGGATGGCAGTGCCCGGGTCGTTGACGGCGGGAGAGAGCGCCCGGCTGGCGATCTCCGAGAGCACGACGAAGCCGAAGCGCGGGTCCTCGTCGAAGAGCCGCTGTCCGCCCAGGTGAAAAGCCCGTTCCAGCCGCGTGCGTTCCTTGTCGTCAAGCTCCTCCGGCCCGTCCGCAATTCGGGCTACCACTCGCTCCGGGGTGACGAACGCCCCCGGCAGCACATAGACGCGGACCTTCGCGTCCGCCTGCTCAGCCCATTTTTGCAGAAAGGCCCAGTCCACGTGCTGGAGGTAGCCGATGGGGGAGAGGCGGATTTCAGTGCCCTCGTCCGATTCCTCCGGGGTACGCGCCTGCCAGAGCCAGGAGCGCTGATGGCGTCCGATGGCGCGCAGGGTGGCGGCCTCGACTTTTTCCAGTGTCATGCCCAGCCGCCCGAGCCGGGCGATCCGGTCCACCCAGCGGATGAAGGTCATGATGACGACCCAGAAGACGATCAGCGTCATCACGAGCAGGAAGAAGCGCCCCGAGCCGCTGTAAAAGCCGTTCATGAGCGCGAGCACGGCGATGACGGAAAACAGGAACGCCCCGATAAACGTGGAGAGCGCGTTCTGCGAAACGTCGTCCGCGATAATCAGCGGAAAAGTGCGGGGCGTGGCGGTCTTGCTGGCCGACGAGTAGGCCGAGACCATGGCCCCGACGGCGAACACGGCGATGGCCAGCATGCCCGAGCTGAGGACCCCGAGCAGGATCTGGAGCGACTCGCGACTGATCTCTGGCACGTACTCACTGTCCACCCACTGGCCTAGCAGATAGGCCGTAGCCGTCCCGACGATGGAGACGATGCACATAATCAGCGGGCGGACCCAAAGAGCCTCGGCCAGCCGGTTGCGGATAAACTGTAGGGTGCTGAGCATGGGGACTTTACTAACAACTAGTCAGTTCCCCCCGTCCTGCAACCCGCAAGCGGTTCTTCTGCGCCAGAGGGGCCGTCGCCGTACGGGCGGAGCCCCTCATTGCTGCTCCAGCCGGAGTCAGCTTTCGGTCTCGTTGGCGCCGAGCTGCATCTGCATGGTGCCGGGAGAGCTTTTCATGCCGCCGGCTTCTTTTAGGAAGTACTTGATGTAGGCGTTTTTGCGGAGGCGCTCGATCCAGCGCTGCTGGGCCTGGCGGGCGAGCTGCGCGGTGATTTCCTGCTCGATCTCGCCGCGGACCTTTTCCAGTTCCTTGATCCCGGCGGAGCGTTTTTCCTTCACCTGAAGGATGTAAATGTAATCCCCGACCACGATGGGCTGGGAGTAGTTGCCCTCATCGAGGGCAAAGGCCTGGTCGGCCAGCTCGGGGATGAGGTCGGCGCGGCTGATCCAGCCCCAGTCGCCGCCGTCGTCGCGCTGATCGTCCTGGCTGTAGGTCTTGGCCAACTCGGCGAAGTCCTCGCCCGCGGCGAGCTTCTGCATGATCTCGTCGGCGGTCTGCTGGAGCAGATCGGGGTTTTCCCCGGCGATGGGCACGAGCATGATCATGCTCAGGTTGACGCCTTCTTCTTCGAAGTAGCGGCTCTTGTTCTTCTGGTAATACTCCTCGATCTTGCGGGGGCTGACGGCGGTCTGGGAGGGCAGGGACTGCATGCGCATGTAGGAGACGATGATGTCCTCCTTGAGGCTGTCGCGGAAGTCCATCTCGCTCTTACCCTGGTAGCGCAGGAACTCCAGGAAGGCCGAGCGGTCGCCGTTGAACTCCTTGGTCACGTAGTCGTCGAACTCCTTTTGCAGGTACGTGTCGGGGATGTGGGCGCCCTTGTCGTAAAAGTCGCGGATGATGAGGATGCGGTCCACCAGGTTCTGGAGAATCTCGCGGGTGACGACAGCGATGTTCTTGTCGAACTCGAAGCGCGTGCGCGAGTTCATGCGGATCTGGGGAATCAGCGGGGTGACTTCCTTGCGCAGTTCCTCCAGCGTGATGATCTTATCCTCGACCTGGGCGGCGATCCCGTTGGTGAACTTGACGTCCCAGTCATTTTTGGGGGCCAATTGTGCGCGCAGCCCGCACGCCGTGGTCAGGAGCACGGCGCAGAGGGTGAAGGTGGAAAGTTTTACCATGGGTGGATAAAAAAAATCGGGCCACACGCCTCAGGCGGACGTCTGGTTCGGGAGGGTTTTGAGGAAAGTCTGTATCTCGGTCAACTTAGCCAGCGGTTTTTTGGCGGTCAAGCGGGGAAACCGGTTGCCGATCTGGACATAGGCACCCTCGCGGGCGTTGGCCAGGCGGCATTTTAAGCGGTTACCTTCTGTTTCGACGAGGCTGATGCCATTTCGTTCAGCCAGGCAGCGAATTTCCGTCATTTTCAGCAGGCACTTGACCGGGTCGGGCCAGGGGCCGAAGCGGTCCTTCATCTCGGCGGCGGCCTCGGAGACCTGCTCCAGCGAGGAGGCCAGGGCCAGACGGCGGTAAAAATCGATGCGCAGGCGGGCCTCGCCGATGTACGGCACAGGGATAAAGGCCTCGACCACCTCGCCGCGCTGGTCGGAGAGCTCGTCGGCCTTGAGCGCCTGAAAGCGGTCCGGGGTCTCCTGCGTGGCCTCGCCCTCGCGGTACTCGCCCACCAGCACGAAGTCCAGTCGCACATTGGCCCGGATAAGGGCGGCGGTGCTGTCGCCCTTGAGCCGGGCCACGCTCTGGCGCAGCAGTTGGCAGTATAAATCGAACCCGACCCCCGCGATATGGCCGCTCTGCTGGGCCCCGAGGATGTTCCCGGCCCCGCGCAGCTCCAGGTCGCGCATGGCGATGCGGAACCCGGCCCCGAGCTGGTTAAACTGCCGGATCGCGCCCAGGCGTTTGCGGGCCACGTCGAGCAGCCGGGTGTGCCGGTGCAGAAGCAGGTAGGCGAAGGCCTGCCGGTTGAAGCGGCCCACGCGTCCGCGCAGTTGGTAGAGCTGGGACAACCCGAAACGGTCCGCCCCCTCGATGATGATCGTGTTGGAGTTGGGAATATCCAGGCCGGACTCGATGATGGTGGTGGACACGAGCACGTCGAATTCCCCGGCCACGAAGCGCGTCATGACCTTTTCCAACTGGCCCTGCTCCATCTGCCCGTGACCGACGCCGATGCGCAGGTCGGGCATCATCTCCTGCAGGCGGTTGGCTACCACATCGATGGTGGTGACGCGGTTGTGCAGGTAAAAGACCTGTCCGCCCCGGCGCACCTCGAACTCGATGGCCTCCTTGACCAGCTTGGGGTCGTAGGCTTTGACAATGGTCTGGATGGGCAGACGGTCGCGCGGTGGAGTCTCGATCACGCTCATTTCCCGCGCCCCCACCAACGCGAAGTACAGGGTGCGCGGGATGGGGGTGGCGCTCATGCTGAGCACGTCGATGTGGTGGCGCATGAGCTTGAGCTTTTCCTTCTGACGCACGCCGAAGCGGTGCTCCTCGTCGATGATGAGCAGCCCCAGGTCGCGGAAGTGCACGGCCTTGCCGATGAGGCTGTGCGTGCCCACCACGATGTCGATGTCGCCCTGCTGGAGCTGGCGCTTGATCTCGGTCTGTTGCCGCCCGGTGCGGAAGCCGCTCAGCATCTCCACCGTGATCGGGTAGTCCGCGAAGCGCTCCTTGAAGTTGTTGAACATCTGCTGGCAAAGGACCGTCGTGGGGAGCATGACGGCGACCTGCTTGCCGTCGAGGACGGCCTTCATGGCGGCGCGCAGGGCCACCTCGGTCTTGCCGAAGCCCACGTCCCCGCAGATCAGCCGGTCCATGGGCTGGGGCTTTTCCATGTCGGCCTTGGTGGCGTTGATGGCGGTGAGCTGGTCGGGCGTCTCGCGGTAGGGGAAGGCGTCCTCGAAGCTGTGCTGCCAGGGCTGGTCCGAGGTAAAGGCGTGGCCAGGGCGCGAATTACGTTCGGCCTGGAGCGAAAGGAGCTGCGCGGCCAAATCGAGCGTGGCCCGTTCGGCGGCGCGACGGGTCTTGTCCCAGGCGTTGGTGCCGAGGCGTCCGAGCTTGGGGGAGGCTTTGGAGAGGCCGACGTAGCGGCTGAGCAGGTGGCTCTCGTGCAGGCGCACATGCAGGGTGATGCCCTCGTCGAACTCCAGCGAGATGACCTCCTCCTCCTTTTTGCCGGTGTCGATGCGCTGGAGCCCGCGAAAGATACACACCCCGTGCTGGAGGTGGACGAGGTAGTCCCCGTCGGCCAGCTCGGAAAAGTCCAGCAACTGGTCCACCTGGTGGCGTTCGGGCAGCTTGCGGCGGCGGCGGCTGATGTAGAGGCGCTTGCGGCCCGCCACTTCGGACTCGGTGACATAGACGACGCGCTCGTCCGCGTCGGCGAGGCGGAAGCCCTCGGGCATGTTCCCGCTTAAAAAGTCCGGCTTGAGCTTCGCCGCGGCGGGCGTCTCGGCCAGGATCTCGCGCAGCCGCGATTCCTCGCCGTCGGTGCGGCAGACGAAGCGCACCCGGTGCCCGTCGGCCTGCCACGTCAGCAGCTGGCGCAGGAACTTCGCCCGCGACTCGTTCCCGGCCTCCAGCCGGACGATCCCGAGCTTGTCGGTGTCGGCGAAGGTCCGGTAGCCCTCCATCGACTCGGACTCGACGGCGCGGGCGGGCGTCCCGGCGGGGAAGAGGCTCTGCGCGGTCTCCACATCGGTCAGGCCGATCCAGTGGTCGCCCTGGCCCTCGCGGCGCTTGATCACCGTCTGGAAACTGCGGCTGGGGGCGGCGATGTTTTCGGGGATCTGGAAAAGGTCGGAGTAGGCGGCCTCCAGCTTGTCGGGCTGGCGCAGGACCCAGCGGACGTTGGGCGGCAGGTAGTCCAGCACGGTGCCGCGCTTGGGGGTGTCGAGTCCGGCGTGGGCGGAGGCGATGGTCAGCCATGCCACCGGGTCTTCGGAACGCTGGGTGGTAGGGTCAAAGGTCCGGATGGATTCGATCTCGTCGCCGAAAAAATCGATCCGCAGCGGTGCCGGGGCGTTCAGCGGGTACACGTCGATCAAGCCGCCGCGCACGGCGAATTGGCCGGGCGTCTCGCAAACCGCCTCCGAGTCGTAGCCCAGCTCCGCGCCCAACCGGTCAACCAGGCCGGTAAGGGAAACGCGTTGGCCGGGCCGGAGCTTGACTTCGCCCCTGGCCATGGACTTGGGGTCCGGGCAGGCCTGGAAGAGCGCCGCCGGAGTGGTGGCCAGCACGAGGGGCGGGTGAGGGGCGTCCGGTGGACCGTCCTGCTTTGCCGCGTTGCCGGATTTTTTCGCTGCCGCTGTTGCTTCGCGCAGGGCGGTGAGGGCGGCGATTACGTCGCAGCGCAGCTCGAAGGCGCGCGGGTCGTCATCCTCCAGATCGCCCATGTCGGGCAGGCGCTCCAGCCGGGGCGCGGGCCGTCCGCTCCACCCGGCGAACAGCTCCAGCGCGTCGGTCCAGGTCTCGATGCCCTTCCACTCGGGCGCGAGCAGGACGGTCACGGGGGCTGGCTCGCGCCCGAGGAACTCTTCGGTCAGGGCGGGCACGGCGGCATCCGCCGCGCCGGTGATGAGCAGTTTGTCAAAAGAATCGGGCAGGGAAACCGGCTTCATGAGTGCGGCGGGGCCGGAGGCAACGCGACGGGTTTGCCGTTGGAAAAGAGGGCGAGCCACTGCGGCTCTTCCCGGTTGAAGCTGATGCGGCCCTTTGTGTCGAGCACCACGACCAGCCGGTGAGGTCCGGCGGGCAGCTCGGGCGTGCGGGCATCCGTCAGCTCAACCTCTTGTCCGTCCACGGCGGCGAAGATCACCGGCAGGCCCGCCTCGATGCGGACCGGCCCGGCCTGATCGAGCTCAAACTCCCCGGTGGCAACGATGTTGGCGGGCTGACGGGAGAAGGGCTTGACGGCCTCGCGCCAGGAAGTTTCCGGGCTGACCGTGATGATCCGGTCACGGGAAAAAATCTCCCGCTGTTCGGCGGTCGGCGTGCGCCACTGGCCCAGCGGCGTGGCGTTGAGGGGGGGGAGCGCGGCGTCGGGGGCGCTCAGGGCCGCCAACTGCGCCGGATCGATTTGCTCGGGCGCAATCGGCCCGGCCACCCGGAAGTCGTCGCGCGCGCCGGGCTGGAGCCCGGCGTTAGCGGGTTCACCTAGATAAACCGAGTAGAGGCGGCAGGCGTCTCCGTTCTGTACAAAATCGATCTCGGCCGCGGCGAACAGCTGCCCGTCGCGCAGGGCGGGGTCGTCGTTGAGGGGGGCGGCGGGGATAATGGAGACCGAGTCGGAATGGGGCGGTAGCGTATCCATCGCAACCCGATAAATCCCATTTTGATGCACGAGCGGGAGGCGTACGGTGACGAGGAAATCGTTCAGCGCGGCCTCGCTCTGATTGAGGACTACGATTCTCCAACCACCTTCCGGAAGCGGCGCCAGCGTGGCTTCGACGTCCGGGAATTTTCCGGCGGCGTGTTCACGCCCTTCGAATCCCGGCCCGTTGGTGGTGTAGTCTATCTTCCAGGGGGTGTGTTGGTGGGGCGGGTAGGGCAGGTCAACCAGCCAGGAACCGGACTCTTTGCCAGGAGTCACTTCCAGCGGCTCGCCGTCGAGGGCGACCGCTTTGGGTTCCGGGCCGTTCAGGCGCACGGTCAGTGGGATATCAGCTCCGGCTATATTCACGCGGGGGCGGGTGAGGGCATAGTGGCCCGGTTGGCCGGAAACAGGCTCGATCTCTGTCTGTATGGCCTGGAATCGGTATGCGCCGATGTCGGTCTGGTTGGCGTACCAGAAATCATCCCTCCCGGTATATTCGGCGAGGAGCACCTTGAACTTCTCCAGTTCCTCGGGCGGTTGCCAGGGGTGGACGCCCACGCTGATGACGGGTGTCTTGGCCTGGTTCTCGGCGGCGTTGTCGAGGAGCTTTGCCATCTGCTCGCGGAACTTGTCCGCCTCGATCTTCTTGTCGCCGGGCACGACCTGGTGGCCGGTGGAGGCGTAGCCCTCGGGCAGGTCGGGGTTGTTCTGGACGAAGCTGCCGTAAACGTTGTGGTGGTAACCGCTGCGAACCCAGGCTTCGGTGATTCGCACCTGCGCGGCGGGCTCGGCGGAGTCCTTGAAGCGTCCGAAGGGAAAGGCGAAGGAGTTGATCGGGCGATCCGTGTCCGCCTCACGCTCGATGCGGTTGAAGAGGATTTCGTAAAAGAGGGTGTTGGCGTTGAGTGTGGGCAGGAATGGGTGATGGCTGGTGTGCCCGCCGACGCTGCACCCGTCCGTGCTCAGCTCCTGCGCGTACTCGGTCCCGGTCTCTCCGCCGGAGCCGTTCAGGTAAAAGCTGCCCTTGAGCCCGATCTCGGCCATGGCGGCGTGCATATTGAGGCTGTTGAGGTTGTTGTCATCCCAGCGGGTGGTGAAGGCCCAATCCTTGTCCCCGTACACGGGCGCGATCTCGATTTGCACCGGTTCACCCTCGACGACGAGCTCTTGCTCAAAGACCGGGACTCCGCCCACGCTCATCGACGAGGTGTCGAGATTAGTCACTTCAGCGGCGGCGGCCAGGGGTAGGATCAGCCCGAGGGCCGGGAGGATCGGACGGGTGAGGGCGCAAAGGCGGAGGGTCATGGCTGGTAATCGATGGAGTTCAAGCATACGCGGGTCGCGGGCGACAACAAACCGCCCATGCTAACCGCCACCAGTCCGATGGCAAGCGCCCAGCGCGGGGGAACTTGGCCTGCGCCGTACCGCCGTTTATTCGCGCCCGAGTTTTTCCAGCGCCTCGCGGGCGGCATTTTCCTCGGCGTCTTTTTTCGAGCGGCCCTGGCCCATCCCGCTGACTTTGCCGCCGATGCGCAGCTCCATGATAAAGGTTTTTGCGTGGTCGGGGCCCTCGCTGTGAACGAGCTCGTAGGCGATGGGCGTGTCCGGGCTGGTTCCCTGAATCAGCTCCTGCAGGCGGCCCTTGGGGTTGTCGTCGCTGAGCAGGTGCTCGGTCAGTGCCTGGAGGTCGCCGTACCAGGGCAGGACGACGCGCCGCGCCGTCTGGAAGTCGCTGTCGAGATACACCGCCGCCACCACGGCCTCAAGCGCATCCTCCAGGCTGGAGGTGCGCTCGCGCCCACCCGCCTTTTCCTCCTGTTCGCTCAGGCGCAGAACACTTTCCAGGCCCAGCTTGCGGGCAATCCCGGCCAGGTACTCGCCCTTGGCCAGGGCGGAACGGGCCCGCGCCAGATGGCCTTCACGCTCGCCGGGGAAGAGCTTGAAAAGCTGCTCGGCCAGGATGAGTGCCAGCACCGAGTCCCCGAGGAACTCCAGCCGCTGGTTGTGCGTGCCGGTGCCCTCGGCCAGCAGGGAAGGGTGCGTCAGCGCACGCTCCAGCAGCTCGGCATTGCGGAAGGCATAGCCGATGCGGTCTTCGAAGGCGCGGAGGTCGTCGGGCATGGGAACTCGTTAATGTGCCATCTGTTTTTGGACGATAAGGATGATAATCATCATGAAGGCAAGCAGTTGAAAAAAGACAGCAGCAATCTTAAAGGGAAGACGGACTTGGTGTGTAAAAACCACATAATTAACCAAATAGGCCGTGCAGATCATATACACCGCGGCATAAATGTAGGCCCACGGATTGAGATGCTTAAAACCCTCTTTGCCAAAGACGGCGCAGAGGATTACCGCAACGACACTTAGGACTCTGAGTGAAATCCGGCAGATCCGGGCGAGTTCTTGCCAAACCGTGACGGCAGCCAGTTGGCCTTCCACCTTCATCGTGTTTCCTACTTCAACTCGAAGCGCTTGATAAACTCCTTGGCGAACTTCTTGTAGGCGTGGGAACCGGCGCCGAGGCGCTCGTACTCGAAGATCGACTGACCGAAACTCGGAGCCTCGGAGAGGCGCACGGTGCGCGGGATGTAGGTGTCGAAGACCAGCTCGCCGAGGTGCTCTTTGACCTCCTGCACGACCTGGCGGGAGAGGTTGGTGCGCTTGTCGTACATGGTCATGAGCACGCCGCCGACGGCCAGGCCCGGGTTGACCCCGGCGCTCTTGAGCTGCTCGACCACGTTCATGATCTGGCCCAGGCCCTCCATGGCGAGGTACTCGCACTGGAGCGCGACCAGCAGGTAGTCGGCGGCGGCCAGGCCGTTCATGGAGATCATGCCCAGGGCGGGCGGACAGTCCAGGATGATGGCACTGTACTTGCCGCTCTCGCGCAGGGGCTTCAACACGTCGCGCAGGCGCACGAGGTAGTCCTCCTGCTGCCCCAGCTCGATTTCGATCGCGGCCAGGTCCACCTCGGAGCCGATGAGGAAGAGGTTTTTCTGGCGGGTCTCGATGACGCGCTCCTCTGCCGCACCGTCACCGTGGAGAGCGCCGTAGAGGCTGGAGCCGGGCGTCTTCTCGAAGCCCAGGGCGCTGGTGGCGTTGGCCTGCGGGTCGAGGTCGATCAACAGGGTGGGGACTTTGCGGTCGGCCAGGGCCCAGCCGAGGTTGATGGCGGTGGTGGTCTTGCCGACTCCGCCTTTTTGGTTGGCGATGGAGAATACGGTGCAGCTCATGTCTTGAGAGGGGGCGAAAAGTTATCCGGTCCCGCGCCGGAACCTGATGACAGCCCCCGGTGCGGGGTTGCTGGGCCAGACTCTTGCCGAAAGTCCCCCCTTGGCAAACATTTTGCTCGTTTGGGCGAAAAACCGCTTGAAAGGCGGGCCGGTTTGCGCAGACTACCGGACTTTGCCACCGAGAGGTGCGGTAGCCAAGTGGTAAGGCCGGAGTCTGCAAAACTCCTATACGGCGGTTCGATTCCGCCCCGCACCTCCAATTTTTCCCTTCGCCGCGCTCAACCGCGGTTTTTTTGTGTCTGCCGGGTCTCGTGTCCGGCGGGGATGCTGGGAGCCATTTTTGCAAAATCGCCTTGCCTGTGGCGGCTCTCGCGCAACCATAGAGCGATGCCCAAAAGCCTGACCCGCCTTTTCCTGTGCTCGCTGTCGCTGGCCGCGCTGCTCTTTCTGCCCGCCTGCGACAAGGACTTGCCCGACCTGCCCACCTTTTATCTGGAGATGGGCAATGCGTACAACAGCCTCGACCAGAGCCAGGAGTTGAACTTCGCCAACAGCGGCCTGCACTACACGGTGTATAACAAGCCGCTCATCAATCCCTGGAACGTGCTCAACGTCGAACTCGTGCGTGTGGACAACGGCAAGCTCGCCCTGCGCTTTTACTTCGATGACGAGGGACAGCGGGAGCTCTACCGCAACTCTGTCACCAACATGGGGCGGATGATTATCACTGTGGTGGATGGTCGACCGATCGGGGCGCGTCAGATTGACGGTCCCATGCAGGGCGGCGTCTTTTACACCTTCAGCGAGCTCACTGAGGAAGAGCTCATGGAGCTGGTGCCCAAAATGCAGGAGAGCGTGCGCGAGCTGAACCAGATGAAACGCGACAACGACCTATGAGCATACGCAGACGGCTGCATGCCGCTTGGTTGTTGCGGCTCGTGGCGCTCATTACGCCCGCCCTGCTGGGCGCGCAGGAGCCCGCCGCCACCCCGATTCCGGTTTACTGGCCCACGCCTAACGGCGAGTATTTCCAGACCGGGGACATTATGCCGCTGCTCCAGCCGACGGCCTCGGGCCGTCCTGAGAGTGGTTTGTACGGCTGCGTCCGCAACGGCGGCTCCCGCTTCCACGAGGGGGTCGATCTCAAACCGATTGGCAAAGACCGCAACGGCGAGCCGACCGACCCGGTGTATGCCGTCATGGAAGGCCGCGTCGCCTACGTCAACCGCGTGGCGGGCAACAGCAGCTACGGCCGCTATGTCGTGATCGAGCACACCCAGCTCGACGTGCCGGTCTACACCCTCTACGCGCACATGGCCGATGTCGATTCGGACATCCAGCCCGGCGTCAAGGTTGCCGCGGGCGAACGGCTTGGGCGCATGGGCCACTCCGCCGGGGGCTATGCCATCCCGCGCAGCCGCTCGCATGTGCACTTCGAGATCGGCCTGCGCGACTCGAACCGCTTCCAGGATTTTTATAACTACAAGCGCTACGGTGGCAAAAACCAGCACGGCAACTACAACGGCATGAATCTGACCGGGATGGACCCGATGCTATTCTTCGAGCGCGCCCGCACGGGCCGGCTCACCAGCATGCGTGAGCTCGTCCAGTCCCAACCCGTCGCCTTTACCCTGCAAATTTCCACCCGCGAGGTGCCGGACTTTATTGCCCGGTATCCTGGGCTGCTGACCGCGCCTATCCCTCTGTCCGGTCTGACGGGCTGGGAGGTGGACTTTACCTCCGAAGGCATGCCCACCCGCTGGACGCCCATGACCACGCAGGATGTGGAAACCCGCCGCGAGGGCGACATCGCCCTGGTCAATTATAACGCCGAGGCCCTCGAAAACAACTGCCGCAACACCCTTGTCATCAAAAACGGCAAGCCCACTCTCGGCTCCGGCCTCAAGGACAAGCTCCAGCTCATCTTCGGCTTCCGTTGAGCCTATTTCGATTCACCGCAGAGGCGCAAAGACGCAGAGCGTATTCGGCAGCGTGCCGCGTCTATCCCTTTCTCACTTCGCGCTCCTTCGCGTGACTTCGCGGGCAACTCTTTAAAAGCCTGTTGGGGGGGGCGAAAGGCGATACCCTCAGCTTCCGCCGGTCAGGGCGAGGACTTCGTGGAAGGTCTTGCGGTCCTCGGCGGTGGTGCGCTCATCGAGGTCGAGGGTGCGGATCATCTCGTCGATGTTGAGGCGGTCGCGCAGGCGGGCGTCAACCAGCAGGCGATAGGCGAGGTCGGCGGTCTGGTACCAGTGGGATTCGAGCTGCTTGGCGATCTCGCACAGCTCATCGACGGTGATGTCGGAAAAATGGCAGACCCCCTTCAAATAGGCGCGTACGGCGGAGCCTTTGTGAAACTGCTGGGGCGAGAAAAAGTGGGAGAGGATGGCGGCGATGGTGACGAGGGCGCGGGTGAGCTTGTTCGTACGGTCCTTGGGGGCACGGTGCCAGTACTGCTCGAACGCCTTTTCAAAGCCCGGCATGGCCAAAAACTGCGCGAAGTCCTCCTCGCGCTCGGACTCGGTCGGCAGGGCCTCTTCCTCGCCCTGGCCTGGCGGGGCCTTCGGGCGGCGCAGGAGCATGAACGGCAGCCCGCGCTGGGTGGGGGAGAGCCAGTCGCGGATCAGCGGGTGGCGGGCGGCGGCCTTTTCCAAGTCGTCGGGCAGGCAGCCGAGCATCCACGTGGCCAGAAGCTGGCGGGGCTTGCTGGTGGGGACGAGCTTCTCGATGCGGCGTGTCAGGTAGCGCTCCTCGTTGACGGTCGGAGCGGACTCCTCGTACAGCTCGATCAGCCGCCGGTCCTCGGGCTTGAGCGTCTCCAGGGATTGCCAGACGCCCCGCAACTTCGTCCAGTTTTCACGCACAACCTTCCCGGCGGTCTCCCAGCTCAGGCAGTAGGCCAGGCAGACAGACAGTCGCAGGGTCTCGGAGGAAAACTGAGGCGGCGGAACCTTCATCATACGAGACAGACCAGCAACAGCCAAAAAAGCCTCCGCGTCAATCTATCTTGGCACACGAAAGGCGGATTCATCCTCCTCCGCCCCCGCCATCAAGGCTTTACTCCCGCGCCGCCCCGCCTCATGATAAGCGTAGTTGTGGCAGAGTGTGCCGGATGGCCGACATTTAAATTATTGACATGACCCCTTGGCCCCCTTGACCCCTTGGCCCCCTCGCGGTAGAGAAAAATATATCAAAGATGGATGTGATGATTTTCCATGGGGTAGTGGAGCGGATCATGTAGGGCAGGTAGAGCAACTTAAGATAGCTATTCAAAGGGCTGAGGAGCGAGTTAAAGTCTTGTGTGGTTGTTCCTATGATGAGCGTATTGAAAAGAAAAAATAAATAGTAAGTTAATGTGTTTCATGGAAAATGTATTGATACGTTTTATTAATGTGATTATTGATGATGTCAGTGCTGACCAGATTGATAGGTTCTGTCGCTTTGACATGGGTTATCCTGATTATATTAATCGATGGTCATGGATTGTGGAAAAAAGAGAAGTGCCCGATGAAGTTGATTTTGAAATTACAGAAGTAATATCTTCTCTCGGGCGCTATGACTGGTATGCTTGTCGAGATGATGAATGCATGGGGTTTAGGAGGCTTGTCTGTTTAGTCGGCTTGTACTATTATACACTTGGAAAGGTAGATGATACAGTTAGGCCGCTTAACTATATTTTAATGGATATATTGTTTAACTTTGAGTATGTGGATGATTGTGCGAAGGCTTTGCTGCGGGATGCATTAGTTTATGCGCGTGATCGGCTAAGAGAGGTGCGGGAACCTGAGTTTCCTTTTGTAGCACTTGCACTTTTCGCTTTGTCATGTCGTATTGGCGATTTGCTCGCGGGTGATAAATATCGACGTATGCTGATGCGTGATAACCATGCTGTGCGCTCTGATGAAAGTCTATGTTATTACTTCTACGACAATGAATTCATAATAGGCCTGACGCCATATCGTCGTTGTGTGCCGTTATGGAGAGATACCTTAAAATGCTTACGGGAGAGGCCGAAGGGGTCATGTCAATAATTTAAATGTTGATTGCTGGCTGTTCGTCGGTTGAAGTGTGGGGATGGCGAGGTCTGTACGGGTTCAGTTTGCGGGTGCGATTTCCCATGTGCTCAACCGTGGGAATTACCGTAAGGATTTGTTCACGGTCGGGGAGAGTGGCGGGTGGTCAGGCCAAAGGGGTCAGGTCAATAATTTAAATGTTGATTACTGCCTGTTCGTAGGTTGAAGTGTGGGGATGGCGAGGTCTGTACGGGTTGAGTTTGCGGGTGCGATTTACCATGTGCTCAACCGTGGGAATTACCGTAAGGATTTGTTCACGGTCGGGGAGAGTGGCGGGTGGTTTGTGCGGGCGCTGCAGGAGGCCAGTGAACAGTGCGGCTGGCGGGTCCATGCCTACGTGGTGATGAGCAACCACTACCACCTGGTGGTGGAGACGCCGGAGCCGAACTTGGTCGATGGGATGCACTGGCTGCAGACGACGTTCTCGAGCCGCTTCAACCGCTCGATGGGCGAGCGCGGGCATGTCTTTCAGGGGCGCTACAAGGCGCTGCTGGTGGCGCCGGGGGCGCCCTTTACCGGGGTGGTCAACTACGTGCACCTCAACCCCGTGCGGGCGGGGCTGTGCGCGGTGGAGGATTTGAGTGACTATGCCTTGGGTAGCTACGGCCGCTTTTTTCAGAAAAACCGCCCCGACTGGCTGGTGCGCCGGGAGTTCCTCGACCAGCTGCGCCTGCCCGACAGCCTGAAAGGGATGAACGCGTACGCCAAAATCCTGGCCCTGGCCGATGAGCGAGACCCCGCGAAGCGGGAGGCCCTGGACCGCGAGTATTGCCGGGGCTGGCTGATCGGTGACGCGGCGTACCGCAAGCACATCCTGGCGCGCATGAGCGGGCTCGAATTGCGGGGGAGCCATCGCGGCGAGGATGTCCGCGCCCTCAAGGAGCACCGTTGGGAGCAGGCGCTCGCGGAACAACTCCGTCTGCACGAGAAATCGCCCGCGGACCTTGCCCGCGCCCCCAAGTCTGCCGACTGGAAGATCGCGATCGCCCGGCACATGCGCACCCACACCCGCGCCACCAATCCCTGGCTGGCAACAAAGCTTTCCATGGGTCACCCCTCGCGCGTCAGTAACTTGATCTACGAGCGCTGAGAGGCAATCAGGGGTGAACTTCCGCCTTCGCCCTGACGCCTATGCCTCGATGGATGTCCGCCTATGCGGACATTGCACGCGGTGGCTGTTCATGGGCGCAGGCTCACTCATGCGTCGATCTCGACATTGCCGACCGGTATGCTGCAGCAAAGCAGGATATTGCCGTCGTCAGGCACACCGTCGTGTCCCTCGGGGTAGGCAACCTCGCCCGAGACCAACCGCTGCTGGCAGGCGGTGCAGTTCCCCATGCGGCAGCCGAAATCCAGGCTCAGCCCCTCGGCCTCGGCCAGTTCCAGCAGGTTGTCGTGCTCGCCGGTCCACACGGCGCTGACGCCGGACTTCAGAAACGTAACCGTTGCCATGCTGGGAACTTACACGGGTCGCGCGCTTTTGGCAAGTCCGGGACACGGCTTGTCCCGGGGCTGTTCCCCGGGGGGGAGGCGCGGCCTTTGGCCCGGCTTAGCCCTTTTGGAAATACCGGCGCAGGAGGTCCTCGACGGAGGCGGCCACGCTGGTCTGCCCGGCGCGGATCTCGGCCTCCATCTGCGGCAGACGTTCCTTGATTACCGGGTCGCGGAAGAAGCGGCTCTTGAGCCCCTCTTCGATCAGGGCGTGCATCCACTCGATCTGCTGGCGCTGGCGGCGCTTGTCAAAGAAACCGCTTTCGCGGGTGCAGGCATAGAAACGCTCGATCGTGGCCCAGACCTCGTCGATTCCGAAACCGGTCTCCGCCGAGCAGATGCCCGCCGTCGGCTTCCAGCCCTCGGTGTGCGGCTGGAGGAAGCGCAGCACGCTGTGTAGCTCGGAGCGCTTGGCCTTGGCGCGGTCGATGTTGCTGCCGTCGGCCTTGTTGACAAAGATCGCGTCCGAGAGCTCGACCACACCTTTTTTGATGCCCTGGAGCTCGTCGCCCTGGCCCGAGAGCATGAGCAGGAGGAAAAAGTCCACCATGGAGCGGACGGTGACTTCGCTCTGGCCGACTCCGACCGTCTCGACCAGGATCACATCGAAGCCCGCGGCCTCGCACAGCACCATGGTCTCGCGGCTCTTGCGGGCGACCCCGCCGAGGGTGCCGCCGGAAGGGGAGGGGCGGATGAACGCGTCTGGATTGCGCGAAAGCAGTTCCATCCGGGTCTTGTCCCCCAGGACGCTCCCGCCGCTGATCGTGCTGCTGGGGTCCACCGCGAGCACGGCGACCTTTTTGCCCTGCTCGCAGAGCATCATGCCGAAGGCTTCGATAAAGGTGCTCTTGCCCACGCCGGGCACGCCGGTGATGCCGATGCGGGCTGCGTTGCCGGCCTCGGGGATGAGGGCGTTGAGCACCTCCTGGGCGATCTCCTGATGGGCCGGGGCGTTACTCTCGATCAGGGTGATGGCGCGGGCCAGGATGGTGCGGTTTTTCTGGCGGATGCCCTCGATGTAGTCCTCGGCGGTGAGGACGCGACGCTTCTTGATCGGGGTGCGCATCTGGGTGTTGTGCACGGTCTGGCCGGGCATGCCGTCATGCCCGCCGGTGACGCCCTTCATCACTTCGGTCGTATAAATCTGTCCGTCAGCGCCCGCGGGCACCCATTCCGGTCGTTGCTTCTCTTCAGCCATGGAGCTGGCATTCTCTCAGCCTGTGCGGAGGCGTCAAACGCAATCCAACCCGCCCCCGCGATGAAGCGGCCCGCTTGAGCCGCCCATCGCGTAAGCTTATAGTCAGTGGGGCTACAGCCGGTAGCTGTGCTTGCCCTTGACGGTGGCGGGCTTGCGGTCGGGAAGGGTGAGGGTGGCGCTGACGCCGCGCGGCAACTGAAGCTCGCCGGTAATGGCTTCGCCCTCCCGCTGCCAGCGCGAGAGGATTTCTCCCTTCGGGCTGGGGATGCGGACCTCCGCGCTCTCGCCTTCGAAGACGGGGGCGACGGTCACTTTTTCCCAGCCGGGGGCGGCTTGGCGAACCCCGCCGAGGATCTGCATGAGGTGGAACAGCGGGTGTGCCGACCAGGCGTGCGAGAAGCTCTCCGCCCCGACGACGGGGGCGAAGTTTTCCCAAGTCGTGCCCTGGGCGACCATCGGGGTCCAGCGGCGGCGGATGTCAGCCAGCACCTCGGCCCCGTAGCCACGCTCGGCCATGACGGTGAAGATGTACGTGATCCAGTAGGCGGAGGGCTGGATGTCGGTCTTGAGCTCGCCGCGCAGGTAGGGCAGCAGGCGTTTTTTGATCATGACCTTTTCACTCTTGGGAGCGAGTCCGGTCATCAGTGCCAGTGTCTGCGAATGCACGGAGGTGGACGGGTCGATTTTGCGCTTTTCGGTATAGCCGTCGCGCATGAGGCCGTTTTTATCGATCAGCTTGCCCAGACTGGTGCGCAGTTCCTTGGCCCAGCGGCGGCAGACGGCGGCCTGTTTCTTGTCCCCGGCGGCGGTGTAGAGTTGGGTCAGTCGATCGAGCGCGTGGAGCAGCCACAGGCTGTAAACGCTGGAGAAGCCCTCCCGGCGGATGCCCGTCCAGTCCAGGAACAGCCAGTGGCGTTTGTCATAGCCGAGCATGCCGGTTTTCGCGTCGGTCCACGCGCGGAAGTACTCCAGCGCGCGCAGGAGCGTGTCCTGATGGGCGAGGAAGGGCTCCAGCGAGCCGGTCTGGCAGTAGTAGTCCCACAGGGTGAGCATCCAGATCAGCGTAAAGTCCGGCAACACGCAGCCGTGAGCCATGGTCGGGGCGTGCCCATAGGTGACGCCCGAAGGCGTGGTCTGCGTAGCGATCTGCTTGATCCCGCGGCGGAACAGCCGCGTCTCCCCGTCGAGGTGAAAGGTGTTCCAGGCCTGCACCCGGGCGTCGCCCCACCACTGCGCCTGTTCGCGCCAGGGGGTGTCCACGTAGGCGTCCATACTGCACACGCGCTGAGTCCAGGCGCAGGTTTCCCAGATGGCGTTGAGCGACTCATCGGAACTGCGGAAGAAGCCGTTGCGCCTGAGTGGGTAAAAGCACGTGCGCAGGGAGGGTGTCACGCGCAGCTCGCCGGAGTTACCCCGAACGAGCAGGATCATGTACCGGAAGCCGAAGGGATGGTAAAAGGCATGCCGGTTACTGCCCTTGCGGCAGGTGAGCCGGTGGCTGAAACCCATCCGGCAGTGCGCCTCGGTCGTGTAGTCCGGGGAGAGCGTGTCGGGTGCGATCGTCTCGTAATGGTGTGTCTCGACGATCTCCCCGCCGCTGGCTCCTTCGACCTCCAGGATGACGCTGCCGATGTGAAGCTTACCCAGGTCAATGAGCACGCTACGCCAGCCGTTTTTCGGAGCTTTCTTGAAGGGAATCGCCTCGACGGGGGCAGAGTAGGGCTGGTGGGCGAGCCCCTCGCTGAAGTGCGTGACGGTGATATTACGCGTGGTCAGAAAGTCCGGCGCGTTCGTGCCGCTGGCTTCGCCAATAACCTTGCCGGGTCGGATTTCGCACTCCTCCAACATGGCGAGCCCGCGCGGCTCGATCGAGTGCCACGGCGGCGTGTTCCAGGCGCGGGCCTCGTTGCGCGTAGGCCAGGCGCTGTCGTCGTAGTTTGGCTTCATCCAGTCGGGGTCCTCCTCGCGCAGGTCGATCACCTCCTGGCTGAAAAGCTGGAGACTGGTCGGGACCATTTCCTTGCGGATGCTGTCCTGGCGGCGCGATTTCCAGCGTTCGTGCGTCACGACGACTGTCTTGCCCCACTTCGCAGCGATGAGCAGCCCCGCGAAGCCCTGCGTGAGGTACTGGAAATTGCTGTAGTTAGGGGTGTGCCCGCGCACGGCGATCAGGTTTTTCCCTTTTTTTAGCCACGCGCTGACATCGACCTCGTCATAGGGCCAGCTCTTTTGAAAGCCCCGGGCCGGGCCGCGGCAGACATACTCGCCGTTGATGTAGAGCTGATAGGACTGGTCCGCCGTGATGTACAGTGGCGCCTTTTTCGGCACAGCCGGGAGCGTGAAGGTTTCACGGAAAAGGGCATAGCCGTTGGTGGTATCCCAGTTCATCTTTTCCGCCCAGATCCACTGGGCTTGCTTGATGACGGCGGGGACATCGGGGTCGATCTGCGGGAGTTTCATGGGAATGAATTATATAAGATGTGCTCGAAAAGTGTTACCGATTTTTCCGTTTAAAAGTTCTCAAAAATTGACATTATTTCCGTGTGTCACTGAAGCTCCATCTGCGCGAAAACGAACTCGGACACCTCGAAATCTCCCCGGATACGTGGTTTTACATGAACCACATCCGGTGGCAGGGACCGGCGGCGGTCCACGATCACAACTATGTCGAGCTGGCTTTCGTCCTCGGGGGAAGCTCCCGGCATACCACCGTGCGCGGGGACTCCGTCTGTACCCGCGGCGATGTCCTGCTGATCCCGCGCGGAGCCTGGCATGGGTACAGCCGTTGCCGCCGCTTCGAGCTGGTCAACTGCCTGTTCTCGCCAGCACTGCTGGAAAACGAGCTAGCCTGGCTGCGGACGGAGCCGCCCTTTGCCGAACTGGCCGGGTGGGCGGACAGTTTCGACGGGGTGGATATCCACTTGTTGCGGTTGCCCCCCCGGAGCCTGCCGCAACTGCGCCAGCGCCTCGAAGCCCTGAACGTTGCCTACCTGCACGGTGGTTCGCGTATGGAACTGCTCGGTCTGCTGCTGCTGGTGCTCGATACGTTGCGTACAGCCACGCGGCCCCGTTCGGAGGAGCACCCCGATATCGCCGAGCGGCATCCCTCTGTGCAGGCCGCGCTCAACCTGCTCCACCGCGAGTACGCCCAGGAGTGGACCCTGGATAAATTAGCCGCCCGTCTGCGCCTCAACAGTAGTTACCTCGTCCGCCTGTTCGGCGCCCACCTGGGCCAACCGCCGATGAAGTACCTGGCGAAGCTTCGCGCCCACCGCGCGGCGACCCTCCTCGTGACCACCCGCTTGCGCGTCGGCGAGATCGGCGTGCGCGTGGGCTGGCCCGAGCCCAAGCTCTTCGCCCGCCAGTTCCAGCAGCGTTTCGGCCTGAGCGCCAGCGAGTACCGCCGCAAGCTCCTCAGCCCCTTTTCACCAGGTCCACCCGCTCCATGAGGATATGCCCCCGGCATTCCAGCAGACATGCGGGGTCGGGGCCCGTTGTGAAAAAAATGAACTTTCGCGTCTTTTTCCCGCTTGACGCTTCCGCTCTCACCCCTACCATCTGCCGTTTTCCTTGATGCGGGTTTGGCCATTCGGCGATCCCCGGACAAGGTTTCATATTGGTTACGCCTCCCTAGCTCAATGGTAGAGCAGTTGACTCTTAATCAATTGGTTCGGGGTTCGAGTCCCCGGGGGGGTACCAATGAAAATCAACACTTTACGTTGTATTTGAGCGAGTTACGGAACTGAAGCCGGCGAGGCCGAGTCTCATCCAGTCTCAATAAATTTCACCCAGTCTCGAAAAACCCCCTGATTTTGGGCAACTTTTTGGGCAACTATTTTTGAGCTTTTCAGCCCCCTGTTGGGTAAATAGTTCTATCGGGACTAACTCCGTTCCATGAGTGCTGCCCCGAAATACGACCCGAACAACGAAATCTTCGTCCGGCGTGAGGATTTTGACCAGGTATTCTCCAAGGCCATCCCGAAGGCGACTTTTCACCGCTGGGCAGGGGAGGGTAAGGTCGTCAAGGCTAGGGACCTGGACGGTTGGTATCTCCTGAATAAGACCCTCGTGCATCAGGGCATGGAGCCGGTGGATGTGGGCGAATTTCGCAAGGAACGTCAGTCAGTGCCTCAGGGCCTCAAAAACAGCCAGTTGCTCTATATTGCGGTTTTGCAGTCCGACGCACGTTTCGCTATTGTGTCTCCCCCTCGCTTTCCCCTCCCCAGTACCCTTACCCCGGAGGAGGTCGAGAAAATCCACACCCTGAGGACCGAGCACGAGAAATTGATCGCCCTTTACGACGAGCCCGCCGAGCGCTCGATCTACCGACACGGCTTCCTGGATGCTTTGGAAGCGGCTGCAATGGTGGATGGGGAGTAAGTTCGGTCGGCCCTCTGTGGATGCAGTGTTGCCCTGACCGTGTTCACGTAAGCTGGCCAGGTGAAAAATAAGCCAGACGGTTGTGTTTTGTTATCAGCGCTATATCTCCACACGCTGTCTCAATTTGCGGTTGTTGACAAATAAATGATGTCTTGCTGTTCGAAAGTATAATTCTTGGAATTTGGAAAATACGGTTCAAGCATGCGCTTTCTCGCATCGGAGTCTTGAAAAATAGTGTCTATTCGTGAGTAATCAAAGGCCAACTCAGCGTGACATCGCAAAAGCTGTCGGTGTAACTCAGGCAACGGTTTCACTTGCTTTGGGAAACCATCCTCGCGTATCGGATAAATTGCGCCAGAAAATCCAGCAGATTGCTGATTCCCTGGGCTACCGGCCAGATCCATACTTGGCTGGTTTGTCCGCGTATAAGCGCACGATTCGCGAGCCGAATTTCCAGGCTACGTTGGCCTGGGTCACGAACTTCTCCCCGAAGAACAGTTGGCGTGCGGTTTCGACATTCCAGCATTATTATGACGGGGCTCAACGCCGTGCGGCCGAGTTGGGTTACCAGTTGGAGTCGCATGACTTGGCTGTCTCCGGAATGTCTTCGAAGCGACTTGAGGGAATTCTCCGCTCCAAGAATATTCCAGGCGTATTACTCGCTCCTCAGCAAAAGCATAATACGCGCCTGGAGCTTTCCCTAAAACATCTGTCAGCTGTTACCTTTGGCTATTCATTGAGCGCTCCTAGATTACACACGGTTACCAGTCATCATTATCGTTCCATGGAAACGATATGGGATAATCTGGTGAGGCTTGGTTACAAACGTCCCTCACTGGTGATCGAATACAGCAATGAAAAACGCGCGGATAATATCCCTTCGTCGTGTTTTTTTAATATACAGCGAACCTTGTCTAAAAAGCAGTATGTTCCCGCATTGATCGAGCCCAGCCTCACCCCTGAGCGATTTTTGAAGTGGTACAAGCAATACCAGCCAGATGTTATCATTTCCTTGTGGGAGATGGTTTATCCATGGCTAGTCAATGTCGGTATCAAAGTGCCGGAAGATGTTGGTCTGGTCTTACTATCCGTGCGAGAGCAGGACGGCATTTTTTCTGGAATATGGGAGAATCCGTCTTTGATCGGTGCCAGAGCGGTCGAGTTTCTGATTGAACTCATTCACCGACGTGAGAGCGGGATACCTTCCATTCCCTCTTACCTCATGGTTGAAGGGACTTGGCTGGATGGAACAACGGTCTGATTGGCCGGGATGAATTGGAGTGAGCTTAAAACCGGAGATATTTTGGTCATCCGGTTATCAGAATAACATTAATTCTACTCGTGTCCGATTTTTCACAAGCGTAGAAATCGTCACGTATTTCACATACCCAATTCAACTCCGTCCTCTTTGCTTGAGCCGCTTGGATATTGCGGGCCTGCTCATGCGCGGGGGATGTGTTTCGGCGGCGGATGAAAATAAAAAAAACACTTATTGGTTTATTCGTGATCGTGCTCTTAGGCGCGGTTGTAGCATGGGTTCTGGGAGTGGACTTACTTCGATCAGCGGACGCTACATGTGCCCTCATGGCATCTCCGGACCAGGCAGCGCTGACACCACAGGGGCAGGCTGTCTGTGACCAGTTGCACCTGAGCAATATGCATCCTGTTGCCTTGGCCAATGCGGATGTTACGCAGCTGAAGGATGGGGGGGACTATGCCGTGCGCATAGACTTTGACGGGAATGCTGGTATGGCTCAGGCTGTGTACGAGTTTCCGTTTCCAGTAACCGCTGCTGCTTTATCCCTCAAATACAGGAAAACGTCTAAATCCCGCGCGTATGTGGAGTTCCGGTTCGAGGATGCGTCTCACTCTGGAGATGGAGGTATCGTTAATGTAGAAATCGGCTCATTAAAGACTTGGTTACCATTTTTGGTGACTGGCGTTGAGGAGGAGCTATACATCCCGCTCTATCGTGGAAGTGTTATTCCCGAAGAGTCGCTTGGGCTTGTGTGTATGCGAGGAAAGCCTGGCGCAATGTTTAACCCCGATGGAAACATGCGCTTGACCGTCTTGGCCAAGGATTTTGAAGGAACCCTTAGCCTGGAATTGGGCAATATTCTATTGGAGGGAATTTCGCCTCAGGAGCATATATCAAAAGGAAACTTCTTTCCTTTTGTGGACAAATATGGCCAGTACATGCACTCCGACTGGCCGGGGAAAGTTCATAGTGATGCACAGTTGCGCGAAGACGCTACCCAAGACGATACCTATTTGTCATCTTTCGATAATTCCGCAGAAAGCTGGGATCAGTATGGCGGGTGGGAAGGCGGCCCTCAGCTTGATGCGACAGGAAAATTCAGGACCGTGAAGATCAACGGTAAGTGGTGGCTGGTCGATCCAGATGGACGTTTGTTTTGGTCGCACGGCGTAGCGGGAGTGCAGCTTGGTTCCGAGGTGACGCCGATTACAGATCGTGAACATTACTTCTCTGAGCTGGAGGACACGAATGGCGCGGAGTTTCTCAAGGCAGGGAAATGGATAGGGGTACCGGGTTATTATAAAGGCTACGACACATACATGACGTACAACTTTAATGCCGCAAACCTTGCGCGTAAGTATGGTAACGCCTGGTATAACCACTACATCGATATGCAGGGGAGGAGGTTGAGCGCGTGGCGACTCAATACGCTGGGAGCATTTTCTTATACGGACCCGTTCAAAATCCCCTCATTGTCAATTGTCTCGTCGGGGAAGGCTCCACGTATCGCGGGCAGTAAGGGGCATTGGCGGCAGTTTCCCGATCCCTATTCAGCGGGATTCCCGGAAGCCATCCGCGAAAGTCTGAATGCCTATAAACCCGATGCGTATCGGATCGGATTCTTTCTCGATAATGAGGAGCATTGGGGAGGCGAATACGAACTGGCACTGGCGGCTCTGAAATCTCCCGCACCGCAGCCTGCCAAAAAGCATGTCGTTGAGCGTCTCACTGATAAGTATGAGTCAATTGCCAAGTTGAATCAGGCGTGGCAGAGTGACTATTCCGACTGGAATGCACTATTAGGGGAGACTGAGGTCCCGCATTTTAGCGCTCAGGTGCGTGAAGATTTGAGACAAATCAACGACGATATTATTCACCAGTATTTTCGGGTTTTCAGGGAGGAAATCGACCGTGCTTTTCCGGGGACGCTCATGTTCACGGCACGTTTTGCAGGTGTGCCCCATGAGCGCATCCTGCGTATCGCTGCCCAGTACTGCGATGGGTTTGTGTTCAACCTTTACGTCGATTCTCTGCTTGGTCTTGCTCTTCCGGAAGGCATCGATAAGCCCGTTATCGTAGGGGAGTTCCATTTCGGGGCGCTTGATAGTGGCCTCATGCATGCGGGATTGGTCCGCACACGCAACCAGCTGGAGCGTGCGGAGGCCTACACCAGATTTGTGCAAAGCGGATTGAATAATCCCTACGTGGTCGGGACGCACTGGTTTCAGTATTGGGATGAGCCCGTGGCCGGGCGTCCGGATGGGGAAAACTATCAGATCGGACTGGTCAGCGTAGCGGATCGGCCGTACGAAGAACTCGTCAAGGCCGTCAACGGGGTTGGTCGCCGTATGTATACCGAACGATATGGAGAGGCCCGTGAAGAGTGACGTCTCAGTTAAGTTTTTGTGCCACAGACGGGAGTTACCTAGTCTGGGCTTCTCATTGATTGAGCTGTTGGTCTCGATTGCCGTTATCGCCGTTTTAATGGTCATCATCATCGCGGTCTCTGGCCAGGTTGTTGAATCTGCCCGCAGCTCGAAATGCGCGGGCAATCTCCGACAAATCGGGACCGCCTTCCTCTTGTATGCCAACGACCACAACGGGTACTTGCCGCCTCAGGTTGGTGGTCAACCCGAAGGGGGAAGCACGTGGTGGCACGCGAGCGGGACTTGGTACACGAACCTGTTGGTGAAGGGAGGCTATCTGCCTGATGTTGGGTGGATCAGTGAAAACTGGGGAAATTCTGACGCCGGTTACTGGCGCTGTCCTTCTGTGCCGGATGAGTATCTGGAGTGCGGAGGCGGATATGGCGCGAACTACAAGTTGATAAACTGGTGGGGGCAAGGGTATCAGCATGGCGCTTCGCTAATTACCCTCAGAAATCCCGGTCGCATATGGCTGATCGGTGACGCGATTCGCAAAACAGAAATTCCCACCACTGACATCATGTGCACGTGCCCTCTGGATAACCCAAACCGTACGGATATCGGTCTGCCCGACGGGCGGCACAACGGTCATTGTAATATCGCCTTTGCCGATGGTCACGTGGAATCGATTTCGGCCGAGTCGATCTATGATGGCACCGAGGATGTCTTTGGGGCCGGGGACAACTACGGTCTTTAGTTGGATTTTTCTACTAACCATAACTCGTAATATAAAATGAATACACTCGCATCAACGATCTTGTCATTAGCAATGACTGCCTCAACCCAGGCCGTGACTACGCTGTTTGTCGATGACTTCAGCGCAGATACATCATCGGAGTACGCCACGGGCGGCTATGTCGGATGGGGAAGTGCGGGCAGCCTCTCTATCTCAGGAAATGGAAGCGCCACCTTCACCACACCGGAAAATGGCTTTAGCTATTTTGGCTTTGGCCGTTCACTTGGCTACGATGTCCTGACGACAGAGGGAGATGTTCTGACGGTATCAGTCACATTTTCACTCAGCGGCATTTCCTCGACAGACGGCATCATCGCACTGTATGCGTCCAACAGTAGTGACGCGACGACCTCCGAGTCGCCTTATCCATCAACAAGCCAAGCGGTCGGCACGTCTATTCTTCCTTCCGGTGGAGCCAATTCGCTACGCGTGCTAGGCGATACCGGCAGTGTCAGTGGTATCCTGAATACCTGGTCGGGAGACATCGTGTATGGGGATAAAACATCGCTTACGGCGCTTGAGGCTTATACCTCCTATACCTTGACGATGATCGTGACCCGTTTGTCCGGAGACAGTTACTCGGTCAGTGTCAGCTTGAACGGGACAGAGCTTACGGATAGCAGCATTACCGTTTCTGCCTTGGACTCGATTAGCGAGGTTGGCCTTCGCTATTATGCCGTTAACAACACAGACTATAGCGACTTTACGATGAGCATCACTGAGTTCTCCGCAACAACGACGTCGAACATTCCTGAGCCAAACGAGGCTACGTTCATGCTTGGAGGTGCAATGCTGTTTATGCTGTTACTGCTGCGCCGTTCCAACGTGCGGTTATCGACCCGGTAGAAGACAAACGCGATTTCTCTTTTAGTGCGGTTCCCCTCCAGAGTCGATGGCGGGGAGGTGAGAGTTTATGTCGAAAAATAGGGAGTATTCATGTGTATATCAAGTAAAGATGATACAGGCTTTGGCGTTGTTTCGCTGGACGGGTTATGGGATTTCGCATTTCTGGGAGATACGGACGAACAGAGCGCACTTGAGCATCTCCCTGAGCAATGGCGTAAGACCTACGTCCCTTCTGCATTCGACGCATCGGTCGAAACGCCGGGTAAGCGAGGGATGGCGATGTATCGTAAGACTTTGATCATCCCGAAGGGACATCCTGCTGAACTCTATTTTGGGGCTTTGTCAATTTGGAGCCGTGTTTATTTGGACGGGGAGCTGCTTCGTGAGAATGCCTGTGGCTACGAACCGCTGCATATCTATGTGCCAGAGGCTAAATACGAGCGGCGGGAGTTACTCGTACTCGTTGATAATCGATTCGACTTTGAGCGAGTGCCGATGCATGAGGAGCACTTCGATTTCTACCAATATGGAGGCATCCTGCGTGAGGTGAAGCTGCGCCTCCTGAAGGCCGGAGATCCCTGGATCAAGGCCATACGAGTAACGCCTACCGATCTCTATGAGGCGGGGAAAATCCATGTCGATATTGATATCGCATACACTGGTACGGGGCAGAAACTACGATGGGAGTACGCTTTTGATAACCGTGCTTCTTCGGCCTTACCCGAAGAAGCCGTGGAGATGGATTCGACGGGAGCCCACATGGCGCTGCTTGTTCCTGACCCGCAGACGTGGAGTCCTGACGCGCCCCACCTTCATCAGCTCGACGTGCTTATGCGGGGAGAGAACGGGAAAGTCGTTGACCGCCGCTCGGTACGTTTTGGTCTGCGTCAAGTCAAGGCGCACGGGGGGAAACTTTGGCTCAACGGCGAGCCGCTTATTCTAAAAGGTGTAAACCGGCATGAATGGCATCCGAACTTCGGTCCCTGCACCCCCGTCGCTCAGATGGTTTCTGACGTGCAACTCATGAAGGACATGGGGTGCAATTTTGTTCGCGGTTCACATTACGCACAGGACCAGCGTTTTCTGGATGTGTGTGACGAGCTCGGAATGCTTGTTTGGGAAGAGAACCTTGGGTGGGGGCAGAGAGAGTTTACACTTACTTGTGAAAAGTTCATTAATGATCACCGGCAATCGCTAAAGGCGATGGTTTACGAGAGCTATAATCATCCGTGCGTTATCTGCTGGGGGTTCCTGAACGAAGCCGGAAGTGATGCTGAGTATGCCCGTCCGGTTTTTGAAGATAGTGTGTCTGTCTTACGGCAGATCGACCCCAGCCGTCTTATTACTTTTGCATCCATGTATGCCTTTAGCGACCGGTATTTTGATTTAGTCGATTTCATTAGTATAAACACGTATCCGGGGTGGTACGGATGTGAGGACGAGCCTGACCCACTTTCGTTGATCAAACCGCAGATTGAACGCATCTCGTCTTCTGTGGATGAGCGTGGATTCGCAGAAAAACCCCTTGTGATTTCAGAGATTGGAGTGGAAGGGTTGTATGGGTGGAGGGATACGCACAACGATTTCTTCACCGAGGATTTTCAAGCCCGCTATCTTCAGGCCGCTATAAGGTCTGTACTCGGAAACACACGCTACAGTGGGATCGTATTATGGCACTTTAGTGATGTGAGGACTTACGGGGGCGGGCGTTCGTTAATGCGGCCGCGTGCGTTCAATAACAAAGGTGTGCTGGATGAGTATCGCCGTCCCAAGCAGGCCTACGAAACCGTCAAAATGTGTTTTTCGGAAGGCCCAATTGAGCCAAGCAGGCAGTAATTCAATGGCAGGCATTTGCGTGGAAGGCTCTTGGCGAAAAGGGTGCTGTACAGAATTCGTTTCATGAAATCTAACGATCAAAAGATGTTGATAGAGGGGCAGCCTTCTCGTGCCAGGTTTTGGCAGATACTGGCGTTCTCGGGTAATGATACGGCGACAAACGCCAGCCTTGTTCTTGTCTCGACTTTCTTTGTCGTGATGCTGACGGACAATTTGCTGCTGTCGGGTTTGGTTGCCGGGCTGATTTTGACTTTTGCGAGGCTTTTTGATGGAGTGACCGATCCGCTCATCGGCATGTGGCTGGATAACACTGTGACTCGATGGGGGAAGTTTCGACCCTTTCTGCTCGGTGGGTCCATCATGATAAATATTGGCATGCTGTTTATCTTTGGAGGCTTCGTCAGGTTTTCAAATCCGACCCTCCAATATGCCTGGATTATCGTATGGTATGCCGTTTACATTATTGGTTACACTGCCCAATCCGCCTGCACAAAATCTGCTCAGGTTCAGTTGACGAGTGACACACGACAGCGATCCTTGCTGGCTTTTCTGACATCGATAATCGACGCCTTC
This sequence comes from Verrucomicrobiota bacterium JB024, assembly GCA_030673825.1. GTDB lineage: Bacteria > Verrucomicrobiota > Verrucomicrobiia > Opitutales > Cerasicoccaceae > Ruficoccus. The sequence continues at coordinate 40,780 of JAUTCS010000083.1, forward strand.
TATTGGAACGGTTTTTTGGCTGTATCCGTGAATTATGTTGCTGGTTTTCCTGGCGGATTAACGAATCCCACGGGGTATCGTCATATTGTTCTGCTCGCTATCGCAGTGAATATCCTGCTGACGTTCTTCGCTCTTCTTTCCTTGAGGGAGCATGATCGTCCCGAGTTTTATTCTCGGCAAAGACGGCCTGCTGATCGAGTACGAGTTGGCACTCTCATCGATTTGATTAGCCGCAACCATGCGCTCCAGGCATTGATCGCTGCCGCCGCAACGAACAAGCTCGCCTGGGTTTTGCAGGGAGCGGCGGCGGTTTACTTTTATGTCTATACCGTCCAGAATCTGAAGACTCAGGCAACCGTATCTCTACTGGCGTTGCCAGCTATGTTTGTGGGGAATTTTGTGGGCATGTGGATCGCCCGTCGAACCGATCGGAAAACCTCGTTTTTAGCTGGAACCTGGGCAGCGATTTTATTGGGAGGTCTCGTGATTATTGTCCGGCCATTTGACGTCGAACGGCTCTGGCTTTTCTTGCTGTTAATCTCATTAGTAAACGCAGCAAACGGCATCACCGCCATGAACATCATTCCAATGATTGCCGACGTTGCCGATTATGATCATTGGAAAAATGGACGTTTCGTTCCGGGATTAGTTGGGACAACTTTTGGCCTAGTCGATAAGCTGGTTTCTTCCGCCTCGGGCTTACTCATCGGCGGGCTATTGACCGCGATTGGCTACCAAACCGGGATGGAATGGAGCCCGGTCATCTACTGGGCATTTTTGCTCGTTATGCTAGGCGTTCCAGTGGCCGGACACTTGATTTCAGTCATCGCCATGCGCTGGTATCCGATCAATGGCTTACTCTACGCGAAAATCCAGAATGACCTGGATCCACAACGTGTGCTGCGTTGAAGGACCAGCTTTGGTGGCCTCTGGGAGCAGCCTCCATGCGGTACGTTGTGGGAGGCGGGGGTTCTCACAAGTGACAACCATGGTTGACGCTTTGATCTTCGCGGAGGGCGGATTGTCGGCTGACCTGCCGACGCAAACTGTACCGCATTGGAGAGTTGGTCTGAGCGGTTTAGAGGGGCTGCCACTTGTTGCAATGGTGAGTTTAAAGGGCTGCTGTGTGCGTGATTCGCAGATTGCAGTGCTGGGCTTGGCCTAATCTAAACTACTACCGAGATTTCTAGGCATTGCCGTAGTGGGTCGTATTCCGATGATCTCAGTGGTGGTGCGATCTCCCTGTTACAAAAACTCCCGTGGCCCCCTCTGCTTATGAGAACGCATTGGCTCTATTGCTTTAAGCTATGGGCTTTCGTTGGCTACATGTCTCAGTCGTAGTCGGCTGGGGCTCCTTCTTGTTTTTGGGGGGGGTGCCAATCAAGGGTCAAGGAAAGGCGCCCATGGGTCATCTCAGATTTGAGTTCGGGGCGGATAAGCCATTTTTCGATTGAGCCGCTTTCGATGGTTTTTTCCAGAAGTTGGAGAGCAGCTTTGCAGGCGATCGATATATCTCGGGTACAGTGGTTAAGCTCGTTGCGCACCGATGGGGATACGTAATCGGCCGAGCCATAGATGGCGACGGGGTATTTTTCCAGGTCTAGCCGGCGTTCCTCGTAGAGCTTGATCAATCCGTGGGCGATGTTGGCATGCACGATGAGCCCGAAGGGGGACGGGTTCTCTTCGAGGATGCGCTTGATCTCGAGTTCCGGCTCATTGACCTGGTCCCGAACCAGACGCGTCCTGGGTCGCTGCCCAGTCTCTTCACATGCCCGGCGGTAGCCTTCGTCGAGCGCGTGGCTGTAGTGGAGGTGGAACGGCTCTGTCAAAAAAAACAGGGGCAGGTCTGGGTAATGTTTCAGCATCGCCCGCGAAATCAGGTACATGGCTTCTTTATCATCAAAGGCTACATTAGCGGTGTTCAGTGTTAAGGGGTATGTGCCCATGACGACGGTCGGGAAACCTTTGCTGCGAAGGAATTCCACATAAACATCTTCGACGAAATGCTCCAGCAGGACACCGCGCACATTACTGGCCCGGAGAGCTGGATGCAGAGTCCCCCTGGCGACATCTTGAGCTGTCAGTACCGCGATAGCCAGATGCCGCCCCTGCTCCGACAGGATATTGTCGAGAATCTCCAGTTCGATTTCCTGGTACCGGTTCGGCCTGGGGCTGCTCGCGATCTTCGCGTGGACGATGACGTTTTTATTGTTTGCGGATTGCTGGGGGATTTTGAGCGGACAGACAAATGTCCCGCGCCCATGGATCCTCGCGATCAGGCCCTCTTTTTCCAAAATCCCCAGCGCCTGGCGCAGGGTGAGTAGGCTCGCCCCAAATTTCTTGGCGAGGTCGTTCTGGGGCGGGAGCTGTGAGCCCGCCTTTAGGGCTCCGTCCTGAATCTGTTTTCGGAGCGCGCGCTGAATCTTATCGTATTTGGGCATAGATGCTTGGGGCAGGAATGGCATTGATGAACGGCTTTCAACTTTTTGTCGAGTTTCAGCTAAATGAATGTCTATCCCTGTGTTAAAATTTGGGATATATCGACGAGTAAATGCTAGAGATATATATCTTAAAAATTGATTTGTCAATGATTCAATTTTATTGACTGTCGCCTTTTATATATTCAGTAATTGGCCATTATCTGATTGCCCAACTGCAAATGGCCGGTGTTTATCGTCGTGAAAATTTGGTTCGAAATGAATTATAAATCTATAAAAGTATATATCTCTTTGCTCTGCGCCCCCCGCTCGTTATGGATGATGTTGACCATCCTTTTACTCTGCTCATTGACGCGGGTTTCAGCGGGAGAGCTGCCGGAGTTGGATCTGAACGCCGCCGGGGTGAAAAACTACAAAATGGGAGTGGCCACGCATTTTGCCCGCAAGGTGGACTGGATGCGCCCGTGGGAACCGAGCGTCCTTATTCCTCAAATCGCTGAGCTGGGTGTCGGCTGGATACGGGATGAAATCATGTGGTACCGGGTGGAGACGAAAAAGGGAGAATACCAAGTCCCCGCCCAAACCTTGGAGTGGCTGGAACTCGCCAATGCCCACGGCCTCAAAGTGGTTGCCTGTTTTGCCGGAGAGAACCCGCTGTACGACGATCACTTTGACCCCGAGGCCTACGCGAAGGCGGCGGCGTGGCTGGCCCAGGAGCTGAAAGGCAAGGTGCACGCTATCGAGATTCTCAACGAGCCCATGAGCTACTATGCCGCCTATTACGGCGAAGGCGGCATGCGGGGCGGCAACTGGTGGGGGCTGGATGACGCCGGGGATGTTTACCCCTGGGTCCGCCGCTATGTGCGGCTGCTGAATGCTTCGGCGGAGGCGATTAAGACCTCGAACTCGGATATGCCTGTGATTGGGTTGGGGGCGATCACTCCGATTAATTTTCACATGCTGCAACTGGGCATCTCGCCCCAGGTGGACGGGATTACTATTCATCCCTACAGCTTTAGGACGCCGCCGGAGGTTATTCCGTGGAAGCCGACCCCGGAGTTTCGGCAGAGGCATGGCTTCGCCGTCGCCGACAGTGACAGCACCTTTGCCTCCATGATCGATCGCTACCATGAATTCTCTGCGCAGCACGGCGGCCCTGCTCAACTTTGGCTGACCGAATGGGGGTATACGACCTTCCGTGAGGGCGCGACTGGCAAGGATTATTTATACTCCGGATTCAGTGAAGAGGCTCAAGCCAAGTACACCCTGAGGCGGTTCATGGAATGCCTGGCGCTGAACATTGAGCTCAGCATCCAGTATGCGTTCATGGATGACCAGCACGAGGGCGGGCAACTGAACTGCGAAAGCGGCTTTGGGCTCATCCGGGCGGACCATTCCCGCAAGCCCGCCTTCGAGGTGGTGCAGCGCCTGGCCCGCACGACGGTTGACTACATCCCGGACGATAGCCTGGGGGTAGTCGTTCGTCCTTTTTCCGACCGCAGTGAGGACCGCCCCTTGAGCTGGGAGGGCGCTCCGTTGCCGGCACTGCAGGACATCCGTCATTATCAGTTTCTCGATGCCGAGGGGCAGTCCGTCATCGCCATTTGGTCCAGCGAGCGCTTGAGCGACCTTAACGTGCGCGCAACCGACATTCACATCTCGGGCGTATCTCCAGGCGTCCGCGTAGAGGCCTACGATCTGTATACGGGCCAGGCGATGGCTCTATCGGGTGTCCAGCAAGATGGCGACCACGTGGTTTTATCCGCCTTTCCGGTTCCGCCCTATCCGGTGCTTATCACCCTCAAAGAAATGCCCGCCGAAGACTGAAGATGATTTTCAAGACCCAGAATCTCTAACCCTGCAATATCACTATGAAAATACTCCACTCCATCTATATCGCCGGGCTTTTCGCCCTCCTCCCGTCCACTTCCCAAGCCGTCGTGATCACCGAGGATTTTAACAGCGGCTACCCTGGCACAGCGGAAGGCGGATGGGCCAGAGGCTGGATCGAAACTGAAGGCAGCGGGACCAGTCTGTCTGCGACAATCAGCAGCGCGGAACCTCTGGGGGCGGGTAATTACCTGACGGTTTCCACCACGGCAACCGGCAGCAACAGCGCAACGGTGAACCGCGCCTTTGATTCGAGCACGGGGCTGAATCCGGCCGATAGCTATGAGATCTCGTACGAAATCCGTCTTGATTCTGCGATGACGAGCGGGCAGCAGTTGCTGATTTATGCGGCGACCGGGCCCAGTTCGACGACCAGTTCGTTTGTTAGCTGGTCAATTGTTGGAGACGCCACCGCGGGCTGGCTCCTGAACAACGGCAACAAGGCCGGAGGCGTAACCTCGCAGGTCAGCACCGGCGTATCCATGGTGCAAGATGTTGTGTACTCATTTACCGTGACGGTAAACCCGACCGAAAAAACCTGGAGTGTCAGTATCGCCAGCACCGCGGGTAATTATTCCAGCGAGGACACGTACGGATTCCGTACCGCCTCGGAAACTGTGATGGAGTCGCCGGCATTGTCGTTTGGTGCAAAACCCGGAAGCGGTAACTCGCTCGATTTTTCCATCGACTCGATTGCCATTTCCCAAATCCCGGAAGGCGCGCACATGGGCCTGCTCATGGCTATCCTGGCATTGGGCTGGTTGGTTCGCCGCCGCCTGGTGCGCTAGCTCGGACATGCCACTCGTCCGTACCATGACGACTAAACACAGAGCGTTTTCGCTGGTGGAGCTGCTTACCGTCATCGCCATCATCGCGGTGCTGGCGGCAATTCTGATCCCCGTCGTGCGCCACGTGCGAGTAACCGCCCATTCGGCCAGTTGCCTCGCGAATCTCAGGCAACTGGCGATGGCCGGCATCGCTTATGGTAATGAGAACGGGGGGTATCTTCCGGGGTATCACTGGGACCAGCCCGGCTCCGGCTATCCCTATGGCAAGCGGGGCGGCCTGGCCGATCACTTGGGGTTGATCCGCGCGGTGGGTGGCTATGATACGGTTATGACATGTCCTGCCGCGCAGGCCGAATGGCCTGTAAACTACCGCTATTATGCCTTTAACCGCACCTATGCTATCAATGGCTATATGCGGAGTTTTGCCAGCGACGAGACGGTCCTGTACACCGATCCCGTACGCTTTGGTGAGATCAGCGATCCGTCGAAGACAATGTTCTTTATCGACTCGCCCCATCAAATTCACAACGGCGACAAGGGATGGTTTCACGACCACTGCCTGCCCACACAGAAATGGGATTCCAGGCTGATCGAGGCGAAAAATCTCTTGCGCAACGAAACCTCCTACATCCACGGGGGTAGCATTAATCTGGCCTATGTGGACGGACACGTCGAGTCCCTCCCTCAAGACGAGATGCTATTGCTCATGGAGCGGGATGTTTTCTGGAAGGGAAAACCCTGAGACCGCGGGCCGGGCGGTCAGATGTAGCAGACATAGTATTATTACTTTTTAACCGATAATATTTTACAGGAAGCATTATGAAACAAGCACGCACCCCATCCATGGGGAAACCTAAAATTGTCATCATCGGAGCTGGCAGCCTTTTCTTCGGTCGCCAAGCGATTTGGGCGGTGTCCCAGCTGCCCGGATTCCAGAACTGCACCCTGAGCCTGGTCGATACCGATCCGGTTAATCTGAACCGGCTTGACCAACTGGCCAGGCTGGCGATCAACTCGGAGGGGGTGACGGTGGAAAGCTTCGACAACTACGAGGATGCCCTGCCGGGAGCCGATTTTGTCGTCCTGAGTTTTTCGAAGAAGAACGCTTACTATCGCCGCATCGAATGTGAGGTTGGCGCCAAATACGGCATTCGCTCTTGTTCGGGAGACACCATCGGGCCGGCGGGAATTTTTCACACGCTGCGTGAGTTCCCGGCGATTCTGGATATCGCCCACACGATGGAGGAACTGTGCCCCGATGCCTGGCTGATTAATTACGTGAACCCCGCCGCCACCATGGGAATCGGGTTGATGCGCCACTCGCGCATCAAGAGCTTTGCCCTGTGTGACACGCATCACATGCCGATGAAGAAAGAGGGCTACCTGAAGTTGATCGGCGAGAGTGATACCAGCCTCGATGGGCTCGACATGCGCATCGCCGGGGTTAACCACTTCACATGGATGCTCAAGGCCGAGCTGAACGGTCGCGATATCCTGCCGGCCATCCGCGAAGCTTTCCGCCGTGGCGCGGCGGGGGAAGAAGACGCCGGCTATGCCAAGAATCGCTTCAACAATGCCATCACCGCCCAGTTGACGGACCTCTTTGGGTGCGTGCCCACCTGCACCGGCCATACAAAAGAATACCTGCCCTTTTACCAGGGGCGTGCGGCGATTCAGGAAAAAATCCCGCCCTTGGCCGTGTTTGACTGTGACGAGCGCGAGCGTTGGACGGCCACGATGTGGCAGGAAATCGATGACTACATTTCGGGGAAGAAACCCATCTCTGAATTTCACGAGAGCGTGAAGTCTGACCATGCGACCGACATCATTCATTCCATGGTCGTTCAGGATGGGCGCACGTACTTCATCAACCGCAGCAATACGGACTGCGTGGAGGATGGCGGCCGAGCCGTGGAAAATCTCCCGGCAGACGCATATTTAGAAATGGAATGCCAGTTGGGGCCAGATGGGCCTCGTCCGTTCAAAGCCGGTGCGTTCCCGCTGGGCTTGCGCAGTCTCCAATACCACATCCTGGATATCCACGAACTGACCATCGAAGCGATCATGAAAGAAGACCGGGAACTGCTCGTTCGGGCGCTTTCCATCGATCCGCTGGTCAACTCAATCGCTACGGCTCGCGTGTTGATCGACGAGCTTTACCAGCGCGAGAGAGAAGCTCTGCCCGAATGGGTAGGACCGCAGACTCCGGTGTCCTCAACGGACCAATCCCCCGAGGACCGACAGGTCGAGCTTGTGGACGTGAAGAACTACTGACTGCCAGCGGCGAAAATCCAATTTGTTTCAGATTGTCTTGTTGATCCTTTAGGAACGATTGTTCGTTGGCTTCCGCTAACTGAAAAGTCCTCCTTGTTGCGCCTATATGTGGCGCGCAAGGAAGGGCGCTTTTCTGTAAATGTAAATCATGGTTTACGCGATGGGACCCCTGTCTATCTCTCGGTTCGGGCCGAGGGTTTTATAGGCCACTTCTATTAACTTCGCTGCTATCTGGGCAGGCAGAGATACATTGTTATGCGCGTAAAGAGTGGCAGTGAGCAGAGTAATCTTTTCGATATTTTAAGCACGCTTAGAGTGCTTCGCATCGCACGAGCAGTCTGGATCGGCCTGCTGTGGTCGGCTGTGATGCGTTTCGTCCGCAGCTTGAGGAACACTTATTATCGACGCCAGTTTTATCGATGCTCCCAAGCAGCGCAACCGCCGCCCCCCCCCTCAAGTGACAACCATGGTTGACACTTTGATCTTCTCGGCGGGGGCGGATTGTCGGTTTTTAGGGTGTTTTTTCGTGGACCACGGGAAATAACCGCGTAGAGATAAGTGTGTTGTTCGTATGTTTTGTTAGCCCCTGGCAGGTATGAGTAGCACGCACAGTTTGGATATCCCCGAGACGACCCGCACGACGGTCGATATCCTGCTTGGCCCGGAGAATGTTCGACGTCAAGCCCGTGTCGCCGAGATAGCCGCGGTCTATCAGCCGGTTTTGAAAGGGGTGGCCGCCTTCTTCATGCTCAAGCATGCGGATAATGGCGAGGGCCTGTCGGAGGTGGAGGACCTGGCTGGCAATGAAGTCCTGCTGATGCTGGACCCCGGGTGTGGTTATTTCTCGACATACGACCCGACCCGCGGACGGCTGAGGCATTGGATCAAGAGCAGGATTCGCCGCCATGTGCTCGACTACCGGCGCAAGCGCAGGAGGGTGGTGGCGTCCGAATTGGACGAGGAGAAGTTGCCGGCTGAGGCGCAAATCGATCAATGCATCGATGAGCTTGAGATGAACGAAGTCTTTCGTTTGGCTATGCACCTGACCGCGGAGCACTATGCTGAGAAGGGGCAGTCCGAGCGTTTCGAGATCTATAAGGAGCTGAAGTCCGGGGCGCCTCGTTCGCCCAGCGTACAGGCCATGAGCGAGTGGGAAATGCGCTCGCTCAAGAGCGAAGTGGCCTCCTACATCCGCCAGCAGGCTCTCTGGCAAGCGGCCTTGAGGGTGTCCGACAGCCCGGAGGATGTTTACGAGCTGGCGGGGGCCGTCTGGGACCGGGCCCGAAACCGAAAAACACTGGACCTGGATTTCTAGGCGCGATGGACTTCTCCGACGACGAGTTGAAAGGCCTGATCGAAGGAGAGGGTGGCGCCTTCGACCCCGGGGAGGTCATCGGCAACAACTACGAGGTGCTGGAGTTTGTCAAGGAGGGGGCGGACGCGGAGGTGTACCGCGTCAGGAACTTGACCGACGGCCAGGAGTATGCGGCCAAAGTGCCGAAGAACGCGAATGCCTACGGGCAGTTCGAGCATGAGATCGAGTTGTACAACATTCTCAGCAAGCATAAAACCTCGGAGCACCTGGCGCGTATCCATCCCTCGATCGACCATCATGGCTGCCCGGTCTTCATTATGGAGTTTTTGCATGGACATACGTTGGCCGAGGAAGTGAAAAGCGGGAAGGCCCTGCGCCCCCGATACATCGTCAGGATTATCAAAGACATTCTCAGTGGATTGGCCGAGTTGCACCGTGCAGGAATTATCCACTGCGACGTCAATCCGAATAATATCATGCTGACGCGGCACGGGGCCGTGTTGTTTGACCTGAGTGCCGGGGTCCTGTACGATAAAGTCGATACGCGTACGCCCAGGCGTGGGACCAAGGGCTACATGCCGCCCGATGAGCACCTTTCCTATGCCTGGGATATTTATTCAGTCGGTGTGATCTACTACCAGTTGTTGCTGGGGGACTATCCGGCCTGGACCCGTCCTATTGGTGGGGTGAATGAGACGACTAAGTCGCTGTCGATTCCGGAAAAGTTCGGGCGCTACCTGGGGGCGCGTCCAATTGTGGAAAAGGCCTTGAGGCTCGACCCTGAGCAGCGTTACCGCGATGCCCAACAAATGCTCGCGCAAATGCGAAATCCGGTTCACAGCCAGCGGTTGTTCGCGGGGATGAATATTTTTAAGCGACGCCATCCTTTGTCGTTTTACGTCCTGGCGGGGCTGAGCACGGTAGTCATCGCGGTGGTTCTCATCGGGTCCCGTTGGTCTGCTGAGCGGACCGAGGACCTCCGGCAAACGTATTCACTGAACCTGTCGGAGCTGGACCATGGCTTGGCGGGGTGCTTCCTGTCTTGGGAGGCTTGGGGCCTGAAAAAAGAGATTCAAGTGCAGCAAAGCGCCTTGGACTCTCCGGAGGGAGCCATTGTGAAGATCGACGAAGTGTTGCTGCGTCTGGACGATGACGGAAAAAACGAGTATACGCTCACGCTTGAATTTACGTCGCTCGCCAATGGTGAGGCAGAGTCCGTGGAATTTCCGCTGGAGTGGTCTGAGGCGAAAGGCGGCTATTGCCTGAATCAGAAACATGCCAAGGTGGTGAAGGGCGTGACTTCGAGGACACGTGTACTCATCAAGCTGAAGCGCCACCGATCCATCGTGTGGGATAAGAAATACAGTACACCAGGGCGGCTATTTCAGGAGCTTCAGCCTGCACCGGATGGGTGGATGCACCTGGAGGACGATGGGATGACCTTCCGCCTGAGGATCGGCGGAGCCTACCTGTCATCGCACTGAATTTTCCCTTTCGGATCGGACGTTGGTCGATGAGGCCATTGCTGTGTTTGTGCCACTGGTAATGGGGTATGTAGAGGGGTGGGCTGTCTCTGCTCTTTGAGATGAGGGAGCGGCTGCGCCCGTCGTGAAAACTTTTTTCAAAAAAAATCCCTCAGGGTGGGGGAGCTCATGCGTAACGGGTATGAAGGGTCGAAATGGTTTTGGCCCGTAATGCCTAAGAGAAAGTTAAGTTATGAGTAAGAACACGCAAATACAATGGTGCGATAGCACCGTTAACCCGATCATGGGTTGTGCAGGATGCGAGCTGTTCCCGAAGGCGGCTTTCATCCTTACCAAAATCGACGAGGCCGTCAGCGCCAAATGTGGCGACTGGGTTAAAGGCCAAGCGAAGAAATCCTACGAAACGCTGATCAGTGATGCCTATGCGGCGATCGCCGAGCCCAGTGAATACCACAATAATGAGGTTACGACGAGTAACCTGTATCATCTACGGGAAAAGTTCGTGGATGCGGTCAAGAAAGACTATGGCGAAGATTGCGCTGAAGCGGCCAGGCGCGTGCTCGAGGAGCAGGTGACCTGTTATGCGGCCAAGTGGCACCTTCGACGGGGCTATTCCCTCGTGAATCCTACCCGCAAAACGAACAAGGGATTCGCGCCGACCTTCGAACAGCCGATGCAATTCGGGGGAAAAGTCCGTGAAGCGGCGGAACTGTCCGACTTGCTTGGGCAGAGCCATCCCAAGGAACCCTGGAAAGACGGCCTCGCCCGTATGATCTTCGTCAGCGACATGGGCGATGCCTTCAGTGATCAGAAGGACTTCGAATTCCTCGAAAAGGACGTGATCCTGGCGATCAAAAGCGAGCTCGGGCAAAAGCACCTCTGGCTGTGGGTGACCAAGCAGCCTCACCGCATGGCAGAGTTCGCGGAGCATATCGGTGGCTTCCCGGACAATGTCTGTGTGATGACCACGCTGACGAGCGCGGTTGCCGTTAACCAGAAGCGGTTGCGCGACATCAAGACGGTCAAGGCCACGATGCGAGGCTTGAGCATCGAGCCCCTGTGGGGCGAAATCAAGCCCGAGGAACTCGATCTGGACCGGATTGACTGGGTGATCGTCTGCGGTGAGAGCGGTGCCAGCAAGTACGCGCATCCCTTTCATGTCGAATGGGCGCAGACGCTACATGCGCACTGCAAGGACAAGGGAGTTGCTTTCTTCCTAAAACAACTCGGCAGTAACCCGCAGCAAAATGGCATGGCACTCAAGCTTAAGGATGCCCATGGCGGCGACTGGAGCGAGTGGGGGGAATCCCTGCACGTCCGTGAGTTCCCCCAGGTCTTTCACGATTTCCGCAAGGAGGAGTTGGAGGCTCTGAGGGAAACGCAGGTATCTCTTCCCCGCCGCAATGAGGCGACTCGGCGTACCGAAGGGGGACCGTTGACAAAGGCCAAGGCGGTTGATCTGAAGCCGCTCGATGAAACGGAACGCTCCCGCCTGACCGAGTTGGAGGAAATCATCCGCTCCGGGATTTCGGCTTACAATGCGATGGGTAAGGCCCTTCAGGAAATTCGTGATCAGAAACTCTACCGGGGCAAATACAGCTCCTTTGTTGAGTACTGTACCGAGTGTATTGGTTTCTCACGGCAGTATGCCTACATGCTGGCAAAGGCCGCGGACACGCATGACCGGGTTACGCCGCTTCTGGAAGCGAAGGGAATCAAACCTATTGATCGCGAGCGCCACCTGCGTGAACTCGGTAGAATCAAGGATGAGGGGGACCTCAAAGAGGTGATCGATGTGGTCGCCCAGTGCATGGGCGACAAGGAGCAAGAAGTGACCTATGTGGTGATCCATGAGGCTGTTGAGGCGAAGATCAAGCCTGCTGTCCCAGTCGATGAAGAGGCCGTGGAGGCGTATCCTGATTCATCGGATGATATCGCGGGGTTCAACGGGCTTGCTCAAAAAGCTGCCACTCCCATCGCTACGCCTTCTGCCAATGGTAACCCCTCTGGAAACGGCTCCCCTAAATTTCCCCTCACAGGTCGAGCGGGATTCAAGCAAAGCTTAAAGCAGGTCGAAGGGGAACGCAGTGGAGAATCATCGCAGGAGCCCCTGGTTGCCCGTCTGAGAGAGGCCCTGGTCCATGTCGAGCGCGGCGAGGTGCTCCAGGCCTACAAGATACTGGAGGAGATTCTGCAACACAGACCGACCGAAGCCTGAGCCGTTGTGCTTTGCTGAAGCCAAGACAATAACGTATGCCCACCTGGTACGCTTACGTGCTGGGTGGGCTAATTTGTTGGGCGGATCTGAAACGCTTCCGGGTCCCCTGGTGTCCCCTGTCCCCTTGTCCCCCGATGATTTTACTTTTACTTTTTTCTTCTTACCTCTCTGCCTGGTTGGTCGTCGCTCCCTCCCCTGTACTTGTCTTGTATTTTTTTCTGGTAATGGAAATATATGAGGGGACGAGGGGACAATTGCCTTCAAGGCTAGTATTTATTGAGTGTGAAGCGTGTCCCCTTGCTTTATGCCAAGCGAGGACCATCAGGGGGCGGGGGCATTTAATAATTCGTAGTTTTGGCTACTTTTTGTATTGACAAAATGAATACGCATGTATTGATTAAAACCAATGCTAGGAATAGCATGACCTGCTGAATGTTTTTGGGGCCTTTGGTTTTAGCCCCGCCCGATTTTTCTCTCAGCAGGATTTATTTACCCCATCCGGGGCAACCCTCGGATGGGGATTTAAAATGAAAAATCCAGTTACTTCTCATAAAATCGAAATCGGCGCGGCCACGAACCATACGGCGCAGCGCAGTATGAGAAAGATCGACCTCGGAGATGCCTTGGAGCAGATCCGTAGTGGTCGAGATTATGAGGGGCACGATTTACAGCCCAAAATACAGGCGATCCGTGATCTGAAGGACGGCGACGAGGAAAGGAGGCGACTCAAGGGGCAGCTTCCCGTCCTTGTTTTCAGCGGATTCAGTTCTAGCAACTCCCGTGAGGAGCTTGAGGCCCAGCCCAATGGGATCATTTGCGTCGACATCGACAAGATACCTCAGGGCGAAATCGATACGGTGAGGCAGCGTCTTGTGGCCGATGAACACACGCTTGCCTGTTTCCTGAGCCCGTCGGGTAATGGCTTTAAAGTTATTCACCGCATCCCCGATCCTTCCGCCTCTTGGAGTGATAACTTCAAGCAGGTTGAGGGTTATTACCGGCAGGTGCATCAACTTGAGATCGACTCCTCCTGCAAGAACGCGAACCGTTTATGCTACTACAGCTACGACCCCGACATCTACATCAATTGGGAGGCGCTGCGTTTACCGAGTGTCGACCTCACGCCCGATCAGCCCCCTGTCACGATTAACAAAAATGCGGAAACCACCTTTTATCAGGCAGCGGAGAGGGCTCACGCGCTGCTGGAGATTACGCCGGAACAGGTGGGGGAACACGCCGAGTGGATTCGTTTTTGTGGAGCCGTCTCCAACTACCTTCAGGGCAATGGCCACACGGCGGAACAGGCCCTCGAAATCCTTACCAGGAAATGGGGGACAGAGGAGGACCGGCAGCAACTGAAAGCCCTCGTTAAAGACCGTCGGGATACGCCACTTGTGGCCGCGGAAGCGCTCGTGCGCAGCTCCAATCCTGAGGCCTGGTCCTCTTATCAAAGACGTTACCTGGACACGTGGCCCCACTGGAAAGGCTACGTCTACGATTCCGTATCGGATGAACTGGTCGACGTAAAAAGCTTCGTGGGAAGGACGCGTAAAGCCTTCGATCTGAAATATACCAACGATAAGCCTGAGGTAAGAAAAGACGACTCCCCGGTCAAAGTCTCACCCAGCCTCTATACGATTGAGCGTTGCCCGGAGACTGCGGGCAGAGAGTACGCCCCGGCTGAAGCACGCCCTGTCTTTGTCCATGAGAACGGAGAGCGCCTGCTGAATCTGTATCGGCCTGTCCAGTACACGAAGGGTGCTTCTGCGGACCGGGTTGAGGCTGCCCGTGAGTTGCTTGCCGGACACATCCACCATCTGTTTACGGATGAACAGGAGGCGGCCCTATTACTCGATTACCTGGCCTGGTGTACGCAAAACCCAGGAGTGCTCAAGTCGTGGATGATCATCCTCTACGGTGTGCAGGGAGACGGTAAGAGCTGGTTTCGTGAGCTGATGGAGGCTGCCCTCGGGGAGGCTAACGTCGGCGTTTTGCAGTCGAGTAACCTTGAGGACCAGTTTGCCTCACCCGCTTACGGCAAATGCCTGACGTTCATCGAGGAGCTGAAGTTGGACAACGTGCGCAAGTACGACACCCTGGAGCGCTTGAAAAGCCTGATCGGCAACCGTCGCGTCAGCTTGCGTGAGATGCGTAGAGCCCCTCGTGAGGTCAGGGCCACTGCGAACTACCTCGCGGCCACCAACCACTCCGACAGCTTGCCGGTCTCGGACAACGAAAGGCGTTTTTGCGTGCTCACCAGTCAGTGGGTGGATCGTAAGCACGAGTTACGCGAATGGGTTCACCAGCACCCGGACTATTATCCGACCCTTTACCGAATGGTCCGGGAGGAACCCGAAGCGCTTCGTCAGGCGCTTTTGGAGCACCCCGTCAGTCAAGCCTTTCTGGAGACCTACGAAGCTCCCAGAACCCGTGGGACGATCCGCATGATTGAAGAGGCAATTCCCTCCGGTGTCGTTGAACTGCGCGAATGGATCGAGGAGTGGGATGGTCCGTGGATAAATCAACACTTCGTCGTGCTCAGGGTCTTAAAGAAAAAACATGCGGATGAGTCAGACCGGGATACGTGTTTCGGGACAGGGAAACTCCAGAACATGCCCCCGGATAAAAAGCTGCGGGAATACCTGAGCCAGTTAGGATATACCAAGCACGAGAAGCGTTCGATACGGTTGAAGGGGGACGGGAGCCGCAAGCTCAACGTCACCATCTACCTGAAGCCGGAAGTGGATACCGATGCAGCCTTCGCTGCGTACAGGGACCAGACGATATTCCAACCCAAGCCGGTAACGGAGACGGCTTAGCATGAACCCGTATCTACATATTCAGACCGTTAGGCACTGGCTCGTCCAAAGGGACCGGGGCAGGTTTCGCCCGCGCCCACTTCGGCGTCACTGGTAACCATGGTTGTCAGTTTCGCCGTGAAGTGGGTTGGTGTGTCTTAGCTTTTAAGTCACCCGCAAGGACCTTTATTTGGATGGCAGCTAAATCCAGAGGATCCGGACGCGCCGGGCTGGTTGAATTTCAGTTTTCCGCTATCTCCAGAATTCAACATCGTGGCGCCAAGGAACTGGTTTTCGACATTTATTCCCTCGCCCCGAACACCTACGCTGCTACACCAAGGCCTGTGCCACCCCGCGTTTGTGGGCAGGGCTTACCATTTTTCGAGTAGCCCGGATTGTTTGAGTATAATGCAAATAAAACCATTGCTATATGCTATCAGCTTGCGTGTGTCAGTCGCCAAGTGCCGGGCGTCATCCCGGTGGCTCGTCGGAATGCACGGATGAAATAAGCCGCGCCAGAGTAACCGCACATGGTTGCCACAATGTCGATCTTACTTGAGCTATTTTCCAGAAAGCGCTTGGCTTGCCGAATCCGGCGTTCCTGCAGGATTTCGTTGAAGCTCTTTCCGGCGAACTGACGGCATAGCACGGAAATGCGGCTCGGATGGAGCTGGAGTGACTGTGAGGCGCTTTCTCTGTTGATCGGGCGGTGATAGTTTTCCTGAATGTAGCGGTCTATAATAATCCAACTAGAGTTGGCCTTGCAACGGGGAACCTGAGTGCTGCTTGATAGTTGTATCCAGTTCCTGATCAGTTCGAAAAGTGTAAGCGCGAGGTGACGGCCAATGTGTGTATTGGATTGCCAACCGGGAAAGCTGAGGCTGGGTGGCAATTGTCGGCTGATGCGCATTGATGTGGCTTTGGGGGTCGTCCAGTGCGAGACTTCTTGGAGTGCTTCAAGTGTTCTCTGTACCGCATATGGTCGCTCATCTATCCAGTGGCACCAGTTTGGCGTGGGGGCTGCGGTGCTCTTGTTCGGGTCGTATCTCACTTCGATAAAGCGGGTATAGGCGTCGTGAAACATCACACCCATATACTGGCATTGGGTAGAGAATATTTCGTAGTCATGGCTATCGGGCGGGCAAAACCAGATGTCACCTCTTTTGAGGGAAGCCTGTTTTAACTGAGACTGACGCAGGTACACGAATTGATGCTCGCCTTCCAGCAGCAGGTGAAGCCTCGGCATTTGCATGCAGCGCCAACCATGCCCGGTCTTGGTCCTGTGTGTTGGTAAGGAAGCATCAGGTAGGAACAGCTCACCAGCTTCATTCGCGATATCGAAGCCCGAAAGACAATTGTAAATGTACTGCAACGATACGTTGTGTTGCTGTGGGGTGTAGGTCTTGAGGATCACAACAATAGTATAATTGTGAGATTAAGGATGACAACGGGGGCTATGGTGTCGGCAATTCAGGGGATGATCGCCTCGGCTCCTGACTGAATATGGATAAATACACGAATGATCTCAAGATATTTGGTGCAATAAATCTTCTTGGTAAAGCTTTAAGCAGTCGGGGTCATTCTAGGTAAAAAGAAAACGAAAGTGAAATAAATGATACCTATTTCCCGTAGATTTATCCTGGGCGCTTTGATATATTGGTCCCATCCCCGTTGCCTCTTATGCATACAGATTCCTATACTCAGCCCTGCCTTCGCGTGAAATCTGCGCGACTTCCCTGCTCAAAGATACCTGCGTTTAGTTTGATCGAGCTTTTGACCGTCATCGCGATAATCGGTGTCCTTGCAGCCATACTCGTTCCGATTGTCGGAAGCGTTAAGGCCTCCGTACGCAGCACCCAATGCGCAAGACGACTCAGTCAGATCGGTTCGGCAATTTATCTCTATACGAGTGACAACAACGGCTATTTCCCCGACGTAATGGTTCGGTCCGAGGCCAACACTTACTGGCACCAGTGGTGGCGGGAAATCGGCCCGTACATCAACACGAGCGTCAAGGAGGATCAGTATTCTTACGAAGATCTTCAGTGTCCGGAGGTAACTGAGCTGGCGATTGAGTCACTGCCATCGAGCTCCAGGCCGGAGAGACTCCCCAACTATGGGCTTAATGCAAAATTGAGCCGCTATCAGGATAATGTGAACAATGCTCCCGCGGGGACGCGTGTGCGAGTCCTTGATGTGGTTAATCCCGCTCGCACCCTGCTTGTTGGCGATGTGGGGGTCGGAGGCACCTCGACGGTGCCCGGAATGGATGTGAACAGCGTGACCAATCAAGGAGACAAGCATCCTGGCGGATCCAATCTGCTCTGGGTCGATGGCCACGTAAGCGTCTGGAAGGATGTCAACCGCTTAAGGGAAGCGCCTTATGCTCCGGGCAGTACCGAGGATGTCTGGAACCCGTATTGAATGAAATGCACGTGATGAAAAATTCCTTTAAAATGACACTCATTCTGTGTGCCTTCACGTTGTCTGTGCTTCAGTCCGTCGGGGCGGAGGAATCGGGTGGGCCCTATGGTGGTTTTGGTCCGATCAGTAGCCGCGAGCTTTCCTCGGTGCCCTGGGCTCATCGTTATGGTGAGGGGATATTGATCGAGCTGGGAGACAGCGGCTCTATCACTGATCCGCGGCATCCCGATAACCAGTTGAGCCTTCTGCTGACTAACCGCACGAGTTCCTCTGTTACAGTTTATCCGAGTCTGAAGCTAATTATGCCCTCTCAGGCCGGACCGAACGGCAAGGATGAGGTATGGGAGGTATTTGATGGACAACCATTGACCCTCAAGGCCGGTACGACTGTCGCGCAAACAATCCCTGTAAAATTGACACGACAAGGTGTGCTGCGTGCCCTCGCTGCACGGGGTGACTACACACTGGCGGGAATGCGGATCGTGATCGAAGTCCGTGACGAACAGGGGGCTGTACTCCCGGCGATTTCCGATAGCGGGCATTTTTGCGTGGCTCCGTTGGGGGATGCTCCCGCCCTTCCGCAGGCGGCTATTGTTCAGCATGAGGGTATTCCCATGCTGGAGATCAACGGAGTGACCTATCCCGGGAATTTTGGCTATGTGGGATGGAGCTGGCACCCTTCACGCCAGGGCGTGAAGGACTTCGCCATGACTGGCCGTCACATCTACGAGATCGTATTTCAGCCCTGGAGCATCTTCAAGGACGGTCAGCTGGATCCGAACCTGTTCGAATATAAGATGAATCAGATGGTGGCTTCCATTGTGGGGCGCGACCCGCAGGCGTTGATTATGGTGCGCTGGTGGATGTACGTTCCTAAGGATTGGCAGCAGTTTCATCCCGACGAAGTTGTAGTCTATGACGATGGGTCTAAAAACCTTCGAATGCCCGCCGGATTGGATAACCAGGCAAGCTACTGTTCGCCGCTTTGGCGTGACCAGTTCACAACAATTGTCCGTGAGGGTGTCAGGCGTTTGATCAAGAGTCCGTACGCTGACCGTATCTTCGCGTTGCGCGTGGGTTACGGCAATTGCGGCGAGTGGAACGGCTTCGGGTATCAGGGACGCAAGTTCGGTGATTTTTCGATACACGGGCGAGAGGCCTATGTGAAATGGTTGCAGGAAAAGTACACCGATATCGAGCGCCTGAACGCCGCCTGGAATTCCGACTTGCAGGACTGGTCCGAAGTCGAGGTGCCCGGCACGGCTGAGCGCATGGAGGTGGATTTTGGCGTGATGCGCGATCCTGCCGTGGCTGGAAACTACAGCGACTATTACCGCTTTTGGAGTGATTACACGGTGTCGCTCATCGAGTATTTCGGGCGGATTGTGAAAGAGGAGTCCTCGGGGAAGCTACTATACTCGACCTTTTACGGATACTTTCTGCACCACCTGACAGCCTCGCCTTACCATAGTCTGGATTCCGGGCACTATGCGATGACACGCCTGTTGCGATCACCAGTCATAGACATGATCGGCAGTCCGCACAATTACCTCGATCGCGAGAAGAACATATCGCAGGGCATTGCGTTGGACTCGGTCAAGGCGCACGGAAAGCTCTTTATCGTCGAGGACGACATGACTACGCATGAGTCCACCGACTGGCCGCACCGTAAAGATGTCTTTGCCAGTACGCCCGAGGACTCGATTGCCTGGCACTGGCGTAATTACAGCCGTATCTTGACATGGGGGGTCGCTGGCTACTGGTACGACTTTTCCCGTGACTGGTTCACCTCGCCTGAGCTGATCGAGATGGCGCGGCGTATTCAGGACGTAAATGATTTTGCCCGCACGGTACCGAACGACAGCGTTGCGCAGGTAGCCGTCATGCTCGACGAGCCGAGCATCTTCGACCTGAGCCTGGACAGTGCAAACTACGGCAAGTCCCTGTATAAAACCGTCGCCTATCAGCTAGACCAGGCAGGCGCCCCCTGGGATTGCTTCCTGACCAGCGATATCGACAGGGTTGTTGCTCAGGACCGTTACCGTGTGCTGATATTCATGAACCAGTTGCGGCAGTCCCGCCAGGTGCAGGTGGCGTTGCAGAACTTCAAGGGGGCGGTTGTCTGGGTTTACGGAGCCGGAGCGATCTCTGAGCGAGGGTTGAGCGAAGTGAGTGAGTGGATCGGGATGCGTATACGCTACGAGCCTGATTCGAGCGCCTACCATTTGATGACGGATGGCACCCCTATTGCAGAGCCGGAAGACACGCCAGTGACGCCGTTGGCCGTGATCGACGATGATCAAGCGACGATCCTTGCCCGACATGCCACCGGTGAGCCTGGTTTCGGTTACAAGCCTCGCATAGGCGGAGGGGACACGTACTTTACCGGCATCCCCTGGCTGAACTCCTGGATGCTGGCCCCGGTCTATGAACGGGCGGGAGTGTATCACTACATTAAAAGCGGAAGGGTCAATCTTTACGCCAGTAAGTCATTCCTAGGGCTTTGGTCACACTCGCTCAGTGGGCCAGTCACGATCAGCCTGCCGGAGGTGGCGGAGGTGGTGGTCGATCTGTGGACGGGCGAAGTTATCGGCCGCAATATATCCGAGTGGACCGTCGATGCGTCGGTATCATCCAGCTCCAATTCCGGCCAGCCTCTGGCCCGGCTTTACTACTATGGCCCGGTGATGGACCCGATGCCTCCCGTCCAGTCCACCGATTGAGAGGCCAACCTTTTTCCAGACTAAACCCTAACCCCAATAATCCATGAACAATATGCACAAAATGATCGTGTCTCTGGCCCTCGGGTGTTCGCTGATGGCTGCCGCCTCAAGCACTCAGGCCAGCCTGGTTGCAATGTGGGACTTTAATGGCGGTTCGCTCACGGATAGTGTCGGTGGCGTCCAGCTAACCATTCAGACGGGATATCCGGTGGACAGTGCCGCGACCCGGGTGGAAAATGGCCAGCTGATCATCGCCCGTCGTGAGGCTGTTTATACCACGGACTCCAGTGTCCTGCTGTCGGGAGACTTTACCCTGTGGCTGACCATGTCCTCGTCATCCATCGCCACAAATAATATATTCTTCGGCTATGGAACGAGCACGGTCGGTACGGATAACCTGATGCCGAGCTTCAATGACATCGGCTATGCGGCCTATTTTACGGGTGCCGATACCGCACCGATCAATGCTCAGTACAAGGGTGACCTGGCGACTGTGACAGTTGGAGAGACCGCGTCTGTGAGTGAGAACGAAACCTTCGCGCTGGCGTTGGTGTATGATTCCTCCACGGGCGAATTGAGCATCGTGCTTAACGGAGTGGAGGTTTCGGCCACGACGAATGTGGCGAACACTCTCGATTCACTGACCATGTTTGCGGTCGGATTCCTGCGCTTCGATGCGGCTTCAATATATGACAATATGACTGTGGACGAGATACGTATCTACGACAGCGCGCTGTCGGCCGCCGAGATCGCCGCTATTCCTGAATCATCTTCAATGGCCGCGCTTTTGGCTGTGCTTGCGATGGGGGCCGTACTAGCCGCCCGCCGTCGTCTCAAAAAGTAAATACTGAGATAGACAACAGATGGGCTTTACGGGATTTATTCTGCTGGCCGTTGGGTTAGCTGCGGCGAAGCCTGCACCGGAACCGGATGCAAATCTGGTTGCGGTGTGGAGCTTCGGCAGCTCGGGCTTGCAAAGCGATTTTGGCAGCGTGAGCCTGCTAGCGACTGTTCCACAAAGGGTAGAACTTCGTGACGGGACACTGGTGCTTCACCATAATGCCTCGGTCTTAACCAACGCGGCGGATGTGATGCCGAGTGGCGACTATACCCTGTGGCTCAGGATGAAGACTAGCCGCGTCGTCAACGGGCAAATGTTTGCCGGTTATGTGCGCGGCGTTGATTCTTCTGTCAGCGGGGGACGTCCTCTTATGGCACAGGGATGGGACAATATCGTGCATACGGCGCTCTTTGTTCGGGATGGAAGTTCACCCGTTAAGACACAGTTTCGAACGGGTAAAATCTTCGGTGAAATCAAATCCTCGAACGCCGTTTCCCCGGACGAGTACTTTGAGCTCGCCTTGGTCTTTAACAAAAAGGCAGGCCGTGGGATTCGCGTTATGCTCAACGGCGTTGAGCACGTTTATGACAAACTGACAGATGCTCCCATTGCAGAGCCAAATGCGCTGGCGTTTGGTTTTCTACGTTATCCCGGTGTGTCTGTCCACGACACAATGACGATCGACGAGATCCGTCTTTATCGCGTGGCCGTGTCGCCAGAAGTCCTCGCAAGCCTTTCAAGGTAAAGCACCTCCACACTCGATTCATATGAATACTGTATTGAACTCTCGGGGCAGCGTGCCGGAAGGCCTGGGCGGGAGCCATCCTGTCGGACTTTGCAAATTCACCGTCTGCCGCGACGACTCGATTTATGAGGCTTGGCCAGATGTGGCCATTGCCAGGGGAGAGCGTCTTGTCTGCGTCTTTAATGAGTGTACACACCATGCCAACCGTGAGTATACGCGGATCGTGAGTGTGCTTTCCGATGACCGCGGCCGTACCTGGAGCTCAAAGATCCCGGTGACCGAGCCAATGACCAAGCAGAAGGAGTCCGATCCACACTGGAACTGCCCGCGTATCACTGCGATGGCGGACGGGAGTCTGGTCGTGATCGTCGATCTCGTCGGTGGCGCGAACGAGGGCAACTCACCGGAGTCGATCCAGAGTAACTGGTTGTATCGCAGTTTTGACCGTGGCGAGACTTGGACTGGTCCCTGCCGGACACCAGCGATTGGAATTGTTCCTGACCGGCTCGTTGTCCTGCAACACGGTAAACATCGCGGGCGCTGGATTCTTTCGTCACACCGGTTCATCACTCTGGAGGAAGGCGCCCAGTGTTGGATGCAGCGGCTCTGGTATTCTGACGACCAGGGAAAAAGCTGGTCGGCGCCCGTGACGATCGCCCGTTCAGACCAATACAAACTTTGCGAAGGCTGCATTCTCGAATTGTCGGACGGAGCCCTGGTCTGCTTCCTGCGTGAGAATTCCTTCACGGGAATGGATGCGTTCAAGGCGATTAGTCGCGATGGCGGTGAGACCTGGGATGGGCTGTACCGGCTGCCGACGCCGGGTTGCCACCGCCCCGTGGCCGGGTTGCTAAAGAGCGGAAAAGTAATGATCACTTACCGCTACCTGCCCGGAGGCAAAGGAGGCTGGGGCGTGTGGACTCAGAATCTGTTTGCTCTGCTGACAGACGAGGCTGGATGCCTAGAAACAGACCGAAACCAGACCGCCACGCGTGTCTTACCGATTGACTACGATCGAAGCCAAAAGGCCGACACCGGCTACTCCGGCTGGGTCCAGTTTCCCGACGGAGAGATTTATATCGTCAACTACATCCTGGATGATGCACCGCTTGCTTACATCCGGGGCTATTCACTGTATGAGGACGCTTTCGTGGTAGAGGCAGACTGATCGCACTTAAAACCATAACACGACACAGATGAAGAGTTCATATCGCTATACCGGGCTGGTCGCAGCCCCATTTACTCCTTTCAACGACGATCTGTCTTTAAACACGGATGTGATCGAGGATTATGCCCAGATGCTGCACGCAAACGGCGTCGGCGCGGTATTCATTTGCGGGACGACTGGAGAGGGAGCGTCGATGACGGTGGTTGAACGCCTTGCGGTGGCTGAGGAGTGGCGCCGTGTGGCACCACCTGGGCTGAGGATCATTGTTCATGCCGGGCATACCTGTCTCACCGATGCGCGAACGATAGCCAGCCATGCGGCAAGCATCGGTGTGGATGCGGTAGCTGCGATGGCTCCGTATTTCTTTCGCCCGGACAGTGTTGCCGGGCTTGTGGGGTGGTGCTCGGCCATTGCATCTGCGGCTCCGGCGCTTCCGTTTTATTATTACAACATCCCAAGCATGACAGGGGTTGATATTCCCGTGGCGAACTTTCTCCAGGGAGTCGGTGGAGAGATTCCTAATCTTGCCGGGGTCAAGTACACCTACGAGAACCTGGCCGACTATGGCGTTTGCGTGGAGCATGGTCAGGGCTGCTACGATATCCTCTTTGGGCGCGACGAACTATTGCTTGAGGGAATGGTACATGGAGCCAAGGGAGCGGTGGGCAGTACCTACAACTATGCCGCGCCTCTATACCTGCGTTTGATGGAGGCGTTTCGAGAAGGGGACCGACAGGAGGCGCGCCGTTGTCAGGATCTTGCAATCAGGATGATCGACATCTGCAATTCCATGGGAGTCTCCCACCTGGCTGCGAGCAAAGCCTTGATGAAGACGATTGGGGTGGACTGCGGTCCTCCCCGCCAACCTCTCGCGGGGCTCAATCCAGCCGGATTGGTCGCTCTGCGCCAGTCGCTGCGCGATATCGGTTTTCAGGACTTCGCCTGTGGCGTCGGGGTGAGGTCGTGACGCTTTGTTCTCCATAAACACCGATCAATATCTATGGATGCGATTGACACCGCCACCAGGCTGATTGTTGATGCGAACCGCTAACACGGCGATCGGCAGCCGGAAGCTCTCCGTAACCTGTTCCAGACGCAGCAGGTACTTTTCCTCGGAGGGGCTTTCGATGATCAGGATGATGACCGCCTGTTTGCCCGTTTGAGCCGCGTAGTTCAGGCTTTGCCCAACGGCTTCGGCCCACTTGTCCGCAAACTCCACCTCGATCGCGTACTTGTCCGTCAGGATATCGCAGCGGGTGCCATTGGGCAGAACGACTTCGGTGCGACCATCCAGAACAACCGCCGCCTGCTCCTGGTAGTACGACTCAGGATGCCGACGAGCCGCTTGCAGCCGCTTGCAGAGGCGTGGCCGTCAGCAGCAGGAGGCATCCCGCCCACAGGCACGTGAACCAGCGTATATCCGGTATTTTAATGCCGTTTCGCATCAGTACCAGGATGCTATGGGTTATCCTGCTCCTCGTCGCTTGTGAGTCCAAGGGTATCGAGCCTTTGGGAAAAGTCTTTGACCTGCTGATACTGTACCTGGCGCAGCCTCTCGGCTTCACGCTCCCGCCTTTCGGCAATGTCCCAACTGGTTTCCTTGCCGACGATCTCGCGAATGAAATTCGATGGGAGCGTGACCAGATACAGGCGAGGGTCGCGAGCATCATCTCCCAATGACGTGAAGGCAAAGACCAGGACCAATGCGCAGTAGGCTAAAAAGCCAAAGATTTCGTAGCCTCGAACGTGTTTTTGCGTTCCCGCAGCCTTTTCAGCTCTATTGCCACTGTTATCTCTCACAAAGAACAACACGATCAGGATAAGCAGGTAAAATAAGAAAGGTGACAGAGATATTGCCGTCCAAGTCAGTGGAGCTCCCAATACATCCTGAAAGCCCAAGGAAAGAACAAGACCGGCTATAACGCTACAAATCAGAGCCGGTAAAATGGCTAAGAGAGCTATCTTTGAATCTTTCATCAATATCCTCTGTTTTTATCTTGGACGAGTCGTTCCTGGGCGCGGGCAATGCGCTTGACCAGCAGTATCGCCATAATGCCCAGGATGATTGTTTCGCAGTCAGATAAAATGAAAACCAGGGGGAAGCGGATATAGTCCTCATGCGTTTCCACCGGCACCTTAAAAGCTAGTGCCGTCAGGTATAACGAGAGCAGCCACAGCGTCCACCACACGTAGATCAATCCCCCTGTCGGCTGACGTTTCCAGTCACCGGGGCACTGGCTAACCTGCATGATTTCTTTCATCGCGCGAAAGGGCTGATACAGGTTCAGCAGGGGGATGAAGTAATACCCGATGGACCATCCGGGACTGAACGCCATCCCTTCAGCCCCGAAGCCATGGCAGTTCTTGTTTGCCCTGTAAATCCAGCGCAGGAACACGACGCCCAGAAATACCGAATAGACGGTCCAGATTAGTCCCAGGACCGTTTGAACGATCCAGGCCAGCCCTACGGCATCCAAGTCATCCGCCGCGAGCAGCAGGCTGTACTCCAGGAAATCGCTCAGCAGCAAAACACTGGCCGCTCCCACGTTGACCCACAGTAGGGTGATGAGCAGGCGGGTCAGGGAAGTGGGATCAACCTGGTAGGTGTAGCCCGTTGAGAGATGGGGAGGAATGGCGGCGGATTCACTCATGATGGAGGGTTATGTCGGGGTGTGGAGGGGCATCTCTGGGGAGGATCGAGTAATTCAGTCCTCAAGCACTTTCTCTGCCCGCTGAGACTTGTCTAAGCGGGGGTAGAGTAGGGCATGGGACACGCTTTTGGGCCGTACCCGGTAGCGTCTGCGTGAATATGAATCACCCCAAGATCGTTGGGTCCTTGTGTCAATTAAAAACCATATACTCGTGGGGTGTGATGCGAAACACTTCGATCGTATGGTGTTTGGGTGGAGAATTCCCTGACAGAACTGGGTGATCGCCTGCGGGCATTACGGGCCAAACACGGACTCACGCAGGAGCAATTTGCCCAGTTGGCAGGCATCGGCTACAAGTTCTACCAGCAGATCGAGGGTGCCCGCAAAAAGGAAATCTGGCTCTCGACGGTCGAACGCCTCGCCGCCCCTTACGGCCTGCGCGCTTGGCAGCTATTGGCCCCGGATATGCCTGAGAATTCCAAGCTGACCCGGAAAGTGCCCAGCAGCCGCGTGCATAGAGGGTAGTGCATTCCGTCGTAACGGTGAATTTATTCAGCTTTCTTTCAGAAACTTACCCCGCTTCCGATTGACTCCAGAGACCCGAGACCACGTTTAGCTCGGGATTTTTTATATCCCGCTGACAGCAAAGGCTTACAAAAACCACCCGCATCGCCACTGTCTCCCTCTCCCCGCCATCAGAGAAAGCCGCCTGTTAAGCGCTTTTCGCCCAACGGGCCCCAAATAGCCATTTTTCTCCGTTTCTCCGCCAGAGACCGAAAATAAGTTAACAAGGCGTCAGTCTCGCCCAGAGCCTGACTGTTTCGGAAGCATTCGACTAATAAAATCTATTTTCCTTAGTGGGATTTATGATCTCTGAAAGTTTCTGGATTGTATACAGAAAAGCCTGTCTATCTGCTTCCTTACTTGGATAGGCCATCTTCTATCGGATTGGGTCTGGGGACTCTTTTTGGAAAGTTATACTTAAGGCAGACGAGGTTTGATTCCGTTTATTCTGAAATTATTCCGAAAATATTCTTGATCCGTTCCGAGATTTCTTCATGCTGCAATCTATGCATGTCGGATACCCCTCCATTAGAAATTCAGCCGAGAGTCCTTTGGTCGGCTCATTTGCTGATTTGAGGGTTACGGAAAGCTGTGGTGGGCGGTGTGGCATGACTCTGATTGAACTCTTGGTTTGCTTGGCTGTGGTTATCATCTTGGGGGCTATTCTCATTCCCACGATTTCCTACACGTTGGAGTCTTCGCGTAGCGCAAGCTGTACGAGCAATTTGCGCCAAATTGGCGTGGCAGTCACCCTGTGGTCTCAGGAACATGGTGGTGCCATGCCCGACTCACGCCTGTGGCAGGAAGGTGCTGACAACGCTTTTTCCATCGCGCCCTATTTAGGTTTGGGGGTGGATGAATCAACGAGCGTTGCCACCGTGCTCACGTGTCCTTCCTCTGCGAATCAATCTGAATCCGAGCGCATATACAGGCGCACCTATTCAATGAACCGCTACGCGGGAAGCACCTTTAACGGTGTCGTCGCCCCTTACACAACGCTGGCACCAACGAAAGTTACAGAACTGCTCAAATTGAGCGAGAGGGCTTTATTTATGGACGGTGTTATCCGCGGCTCGGATACCGGCCTTTATTTCAGCTATGCGGACCAATCGCACATGAATCGGAATGGTGGGGTCCATGAACAGTTTCCGCACCGTGACGGGATGAACGTACTTTTCGCGGACGGTCACGTAGAGCGCATTGAGGCCGAATACGCCGTATCCGAACTTTCAAAGCCATGGCTGAGTACACCTTTCTGGAGTGGTCTCTGACTTTTTTAAGTACAACCCAAGAATACCTCATGAAAACACTAAAAACAAAAATATTCACAAGATGCCCGCACGGCATGCTCTTGCTAGCCTTGCTGACCGGTTTTGGCAGTTTTCGTGCCGAAGCGCAGACGATTGTAAACTTTGAAGCCGAGGAAGGCTACACTGCAGGGCAAACCTTGATCGGACAGCCAACTGATGCTCCGCACTGGCTGGATACGAACTCCGGTAACGACAGCCAGGACGGCACCGGCCAACGCACGGTCCTGACCGGAGGAACTCCCGGAGTGCAAAGCGGTTCCAATTATGCCGTTCTGACTCGGGCTAGCAGCGAGGATAGTACAGCCTTAGGCTCTCGCTATACGTTCACGGAAGAACCGCTGACGACCGAGTTTTCTGCTTCCGCCACGCTGGCTTATGCCGGTTCACTCTCTTCCAACGGAAATCTTTACTTCGCCCTAAGCAGTTCCAGTGGAAACAATTACTTCAATGGCATAGCTGTGGGCTTTCTGCGGGTAGGATCGACGATCGAATTTGGCTACCGTGACGGTGCTACCTGGATCGGCCTTGGGACGGATATCTTGCCTTCGACCAACACTTATTATACCTTTGATCTAGAGGTCGATCCAATTGGTGGAACCTATGATTTGACCATATATGATACGAATGGATCTCTGCTTATCACGCAGTCGGATATTGGCATCCGCGGCGGGGTTACCAGCTTTGATATGATGGTTCTGCGTATCGCCAACGC
Organism: Verrucomicrobiota bacterium JB024; assembly: GCA_030673825.1. Lineage (GTDB taxonomy): Bacteria > Verrucomicrobiota > Verrucomicrobiia > Opitutales > Cerasicoccaceae > Ruficoccus. Next base: position 69,123 of record JAUTCS010000083.1, read on the forward strand.
TAATGTCGGCGCCGCACTCTACGCCGACTCGATCAGCGTTATCCCTGAGTCCAATGCTTACGCATTGTTACTGGGCCTAGTCGGATTGGTATCACTGGTCTGGAGGGGGAGATTCCGTCAACACAAGCGGTAAGAAGCTATAAACCTCTGGCTTGGCAAGAGAGTGGCTTCGGGCCGTATAAATCATCTCGCTTGCTGGGCCGGAGGCTTTTGACGCGCTCTACAAAAACAAGTATGACCTCAATTTTCAGTCTTATGTTCGCCGTGTGTGTGTTTGCTCTAATCGGGCTTGTTCCAATGACCCCTGCGGAAGAATGCACGGTCCAAAACGTCGCCGGAGTCGATACGTCCAGCTCCTTTGGATATTACAACACTTCCCCGGAGAGTCCGAATGGCGAGCGGATTGCCTACGTCTGCTACAAGTCTGGCGCATCCGTTTCCGGTGGTTTCTGGCCAGGGGAGCTGTGGGTCTGTGACCATGACCTGGCCAATCACCGCAAAGTCGTGGATTTAGCCGGGTTTAGCCCACACAATGGCGCGGAATTATGCTGGATCGACAACCGGCGGGTCGCATTGCGCGACAACGTCGACACTCTGCGTGTCATCGACGTGGAAACTGGGGAAGATATCATCGAGCCGGTGCACGGTTTGAGCGGATTGGGGCAAAATGCATGGGATGGGCATGTGCTGTATGTCAATAGCTACAATCGTTCGCAGATTTCCGGTGATCCTGTCGGCTTGTACGAAGTCGATACTTCTGACGGAGCAACCCAAATGATCTTTAGGCCCGCAGACCACCAGCAGGAGTTGGAGGCGCAATTTCCGCCCGAACTGACATCGGAGACACTGCTGCCTCCCAGCCAATGGGTCGTCCTGCACGCGCAGTATTCACCAGATGGCACCCGCATCGTTTTCCGCTTGGATGTGGGTACAAAATGGAAGGCGCGTTTGCTCTGCTTTTACGATAGATCCACCGAAACAGTGAGTATATTCCCGATTAAACCCCTACATTTTCTCTGGTATGACAACGACAGCATCGTTGGACATGACGTTGTGGGAGGCGGCTTGCTCAAGCGCTGGAACATTCACACGGGTTCCAGTGAAGTCGTGGGCATAGCCGGCAATCACTTGGCGGTCTCGCCTGACGGCAGCCACTTCGCATCGGAAACCGATTACCACAGTGATCCGGTTGACTTACGATATTTTAGCTACGGTGCAGGTGATGATGAGGTGGAAATTGTCGCGTCTCATAACTTCCCGAATGTGACTTGGAGCGGAGAATTTCATGCCAATCCCTCATTTTCACGGGATGGACATCGTCTTTACTTCCATATGCCCGTGGACGAAAATACCAACGGAATTTTTTGTATAGATTTGGAGCAATGAACAAGCAAGCCAGCCACGAAACCATTACCAAGGAAAATGTAACTCTGACCGATGTTGCCCGCGAGGCCGGTGTCTCCCAGGCCACCGTGTCCCGGGTCATCAATAAGTACCCGCAAATTACTGAGCGTACTCGTCTCAAAGTATATCAGGCTGCCGAAAGTCTAGGCTATAAGCTGGCCGATGCCGAGCGGCGTTCTACACAGAATGGCCGCCGCTTTTCTGTCTGTCTGTTGCTTTGCCCCTTGCAGGAGCAGATAGATATGCTCTCCCTGGACTATTTCAACCGTATCGTCGCCGGGATGCACGGGCACTTTGACCCTCTGGGAAATGTAGATTTTTCCCTGCAAACGTGGCAGGTCGGCCGTGGAGGCCATGCTGATAACGAACGTCTGTTGGAGCGCTTGGAGCGCATCGACGGATTCCTCATAACCGGAAACCCGGAGGTGCAACTGCTTGAGCGTCTGAGGCGGTTCGGTAAGTCCTTCGTCTGCGTCTCCACGAATCGAGACGATTTCCAAATCGACAGCGTCAACTCGGATAACGTCTACTCTGGCAAACTGGCCGCCCGTTACCTGATTTCGCACGGCTACCGTCGTGTTGGTTGGCTGGGTGGTCCGCGCCATATCTATTCGTGGTCGTCTCGCAAGATGGGAGTGCTGTTCGAGGTTCTCTCTCACTCCGATACGGTTTCTTTCTCATTCCGCGACTCTCCGTCTACTGAGGTCAGTGATATGGCTGGAGCTCTCCATCAATGGATGGATGAAAAAGACTTTCCCGAGGCTTTGGTGCTGCCTTGCAACACCTCGGTCAACGCCCTCGAAAGGGTGATGGTGGAACGCGGCTTGAAGGCACCCCGCGACTTGGGCTTTATCACCTTTGACAAGCCGATGGGAACCTTCTGCTCCCCGGCTTACATCGAGACTTTTCCAGAGCAAGTCGGCATGAAGTCGGCCCAACGCATCATGGAAATCATCCGCAACGGCGCTACAGATGAGATTCCCCATCAAATTCTCGTCCCCACCAGCTTGGTTGAAGGTGACTCCGTTCAACCCCTCCGGGGTCAGGCATGACGTTGTCTCGCGTCATTCGAGGAATTGTGTTCGGGCCCGTTCTTGTCTCCCTGATCATGATTTCAAAAACATCAGCCGACCATTCTGTCGATAGCGAACTAGACTTGTCGCCACCGCTGGGCGAGCAAGGTACCGTCGCCTTCCGCTTGGTTCTCGATTCCCCTTGGCTCAACGGTTTTGCTGGAGAAGCGCAAGAGACGGAACTTTTCTCTATGGACGACTTATGTCGCGTTCGTCTGCGCAACGATACCCGCTCAGTGGAATTGCTCTGGCAATGGCAGTCAGATTTCAACTCTCGCCTTGAAAATCAGGCTGATTTTTCTTTTCAGATTCCCGAATTGCCTGCCCACGAGCCGCTTGATTTCATCTTCAGTTGGGATGCTTCTCAGGGGTACTTTGATGGCTACCTCAACGGCTACCCCTTGCGCCTGCCTGGTGTACGTTTCGCACCGTGGCAACTCAACCCATGCACTCGCATTTCTTTTTTCCGGGGGCCTTGCCGCATTGAAAATTTTCAAGTTTGGAATAGTTATCTGAATGAGGATGGCCTGCCGGTTGACTCAAATGAGTCTGGCATCGCGCCCATCGCACCACCTGATCCTAACGCTCTGGCTCTGGATGGGGAATTGATGAGTCACCGCGGAAAACTTCTATATGATGGCTCCCAAATCGATCCGGACTTCGGACGTTGGATCAAGGAAGGGCCGGTGGTTACTCACGCCAATGATGGATGGACAGAATTCGAATCTGGGCAAAAAGCGAATAATATCACATCGGGGCATCTGGTTTGGTGGTATCCCGAGCCATTGCCTGAAAGCTTCGTCGCGGAATGGGATGTGCGCATCCTCAGTGAATATGGCTTGTGTATTGTCTTCTTTGCCGCGACTGGCGAGAATGACGAGAGCATATTTGCGCCCTCGTTAGCTGCCCGGGATGGAGATTTTATGCAGTATATTCGAGGGGAAATTCGTAGCTATCATATTTCATACTACGCAAATACTCCTTTTAACCCGGGGCGATCACAGGCCAATCTGCGCAAGAATAACTCCTTTTTCCTTTTGGCTCAAGGACAGGCTGTGATTCAGCCAGACTCCGAGCAGACGTATCATGTGCGTCTAATAAAGAACAAGCAGCGGATCCTTATGACTATTGATGATCGTCCTATCATCGCCTTCACCGATAATAAAATTCAACGTTATGGCGCTGCTTATGGCTCGGGGTATTTCGGCCTTCGTCAAATGCGCTGGACCCGGGCGGAATACCGAAATCTACGCATCTGGGCTTGGGATGAATAAGATATGCGCATGAAATCACGGCCTTTAAATATTCTCGTTCTGATCTGCGATCAACTTTCTGCCCAAGCTATGCGTGCTTGGGGAAATCGCTTCGCCTCGACCCCGCATTTGGACTCTCTCATAGCCTCTGGTATGCGTTTCGAGTCCTGCTACACTACCTGCCCACTTTGTCAGCCATCCCGCGCATCCTTCTGGACTAGTCGCTATCCCCATCAGACTGGTGTGCTTTCAAATGGTGGACACTTTGCAGATGGCGTTGTCGGCTGCGATGTCGCTACTCTAGGGGCGACCTTCAGTGAAGCTGGCTACGCAAGCGTCCATTTTGGTAAGCAACATGATGCCGGTTCGCTGAGAGGGTTTGACTGTTCACCCATTTCTGAAAGTGAAACCAATCTGGATGATCCCAGTTTGCTCCATACTTACGATACGCGACAGGATCGGTTCACTCGTGAGCGGGCAGTGGAATTTCTTCGAACTTTCTCTGGAGATGATCGTCCCTTCCTCGCCGTAGTGGATTTTAACAATCCGCATAATATTTGCGACTGGATTGGAGACAACCAAGGCGAAGGACCGTTAAAGAAGCGCTTCTCGGTTTTGCCTGAATTGCCCGGCAATCTCTTCCTTGACGATGCAGAACTACGGAGACGCCCTTTGCCAATCCAGTACTTGGCCAGTGCGCATCGACGCCAGTCTCAAATATCGCATTGGGATGAAGACAAAATTCGTCACTATCTGCATGCATACCACTATTATTTGTCGTTGGTTGACGCCGAAATCGGCCAAGTTTTGAAGGCAATATATAATCGAGAGGATGCAGACGAAACTCTCATTGTCTTTTACTCAGACCATGGTGATGCACTCTGTGGGCGTTGGATGGCTACAAAGCACACCAGTTTTTACGAGGAAACGATGCATGTGCCTCTGGCTTTTTCTGGAGCAAAAATTAAGACTAAAGGGCGTAGTATAAGCGGGCTATGCTCCTTGCTGGATATCACGCCAACCCTATGCACTCTCGCTGGTATTACCCCTCCCGAAAACATGCAAGGGAAAACCTTGCACAGAGCTATCATGGGAGACTCGAGTAGTATTGACATTCATTCGGCTGTTTACGGACAATGGCACACTGAGTGGGGTAATACTATAGAACCTGGGCGAATGGTCCGCAGCGTTAATTATAAGTATACGCACTATAGGGAAGGGTACGGCGAAGAACTTTATGACCTTCGTGAGGATCCAGGAGAAACCCGTAACCTAGTCTTAGCTCCGCAATACCTTAATGTTCTTCAGGAACACCGGTCCTTACTGGACCACTTTATTCTAAGCACTGATGATCCCTACTGGTCCCTTCATTACAAAGTAGATCCTATCTTTCGTGAGGCTTATCTCACTTATCGTAACTATTCCGGTTGTTTGGCTTGCGATGTTGGTTCGACTAAGCCAGCGAAGTGAGTTGTGACCGTGTCCACGCGAAGTGGGCCGCTTGCAAAGTTAGTCTGAGTGCTTAGCAAGGACTCAGTAGATGAAGGGCAAGCGATACAGTACAGGACAAAAGATCCGCATTTTACGTGCCGCTGATGCGGGCAAACCAATCCTTGAAGTCTGCCGCGAGGCCGGGATCAGCGAGCAGACGTTCCATCGCTGGAAGCGGGAGCTTGGGATGCTGGAGGTCGATCAGGCCGAGTAACTCAAGGAGCTTCAAAAGGAGAACGCACGTCTGAAGCGTATGCTGGCGGACGAGATACTGGGCAAGGAACTGTTGAAGGAAGCGCTCGAAAAAAATGGTAAGCCCTGTACACAAACGTGAGTTGGCACAACGCCTGGTGTCGCAGGGCAGATGTTCGGGGCGGGCAGCATTTTCGTAGTGTTGCCTCAGTTTCAGCTTCCCTTGTGCATGTTGGCGGGTTGGATGAACCGCCAGCAGCAGATAATCGAGTATCCCCAAGGGAGGTGTGTCAGCTAAAAGAAAAGCCCCCCTTGCTGCCCCTGTATGGGAGGCGTGCGCAGAATGGAGCTTTTCTGGAAATGTAAACCATGGTTTACACTGTGGTGGTTGGTATGCCTGGCGCGTTTGAGGGCGCGGGTGCCCGCTTCCGCTCAGTTTAACCCTAGGCTTTTGTCGAGGAGTTGGTGGAGGCGGTGGGTGCGTTCGGGGAGGAGGTCGACGCGGCCTTTGAAGACCTCGGTGAAGGCGTTCTGGAGGCTCCAGGCGGTGCGGGGCTTGAAGGCCGCGTGCCGGGGTTCGCGCCATTCGTGCAGGACCTTGGGGATATATCCGTTGGCCATGACGCCGGCATCGACAGAACGGACGATAAGGTCATGGGCGCAGCGGTCGTTGAGACGTAAGCGGCGGTAATAATCGACGCGCCGGTCATGCCGATCCCAGAAACGCTTGAGGCCCGCAACGGCATCCATGGCCAGGGAGGGCAGATCATGGAGGATACGCGGGGTGTGTTTGCGGGCGAGTTGGATCTCCCCGGAGAAGGACAAGTTATCGCAGACGAGGACCTGGCTTCCGGCCACGACTCCGGCAGAGAAGCGCTGATCATGGCTGTTGCGCACGCCGACGACATAGGTGTATTCAAGTCCTGATACATGGGCGTCGATTTCGAGCAGGCCAAAGTACCG
>JAUTCS010000084.1 GCA_030673825.1 Verrucomicrobiota bacterium JB024
CTCTCCGGTGTCGGGGTCTCCCCCATCGCGGTCGGTGCTACCAGGCTCAATCCGCCCGCTAGCACGGGCATGCAAAAACGTTTCAGTTGACGGGCCAACGCCAGGATAACAAACTGGGGCATACCGAGAAGTTTCACCCCGGAACTCCATTCTATCAACTTCAAAGCCTGTGCCATCCGTCTAATTGAAGATGCGAATCGTTTAACGAAAACCGGACAAATAAATGCACAAAGACAATCGGCATATGACATCAGAGGCGCGGCGAACTCATTGCGTTTGATGTTTCATGGCGAAGATTGCATCCTGAAGCGGTAACATCCTTTCCCAGGACGCTATACCAGCCGTCCCCTATCCCTTTACCCAGCAAGCTTTGTGATGAACCAACCCCATGCGCAGCCGCGCCGTTGCTCCGGTCAACGGTCGTCCAACATCACTCGTTCGACAGGAGGTTCCCCGTGGGCCTGACCGTCTGGGACTACCTTATGCTGGCCGTCTACATGGGCGGCATGGCATGGATCGGCGTCTATTTTTCGCGGAAAAACACCGATACCGAGCAGTACTTCGTCGGGGGGCGTTCCTTCGCCGGATGGGTCGTCGGACTAAGCCTGGTCGGCACCTCGCTTAGCTCGGTCACATTCCTGGCCTACCCCGCCGACGCCTACAAGACCGCCTGGCTACGCTTCATTCCGGCACTGGGGCTTCCCATCGCTATCGTGATTGCCGCCTATTTCTTCCTGCCAATCTTTCGCAGCCGACGCATGACCTCGGCCTACGAGTATCTGGAGTACCGCTTTGGGCCTTCCGTACGCATCTACGGCGCGCTCACCTTTCTGGTCGGGCAGCTTTTCCGGCTCAGCATCATCCTCTATCTGGTCTCGCTGCTGCTGCATGAGATGACCGGCTGGAACATGACGCTGTGCATCGTCGTGTGCGGGGTCTTCGTTGCCTTTTACACCATCGTGGGCGGGATCGACGCCGTCATCTGGACGGACGTCATCCAGACTATCGTCCTCGTGCTCGGCGGCGTGCTCTGTGTCCTCGTCATCATCTACAAGCTCCCCGGCGGGCTCGGACAGATCATTTCCACCGCCGTGGCCGACCATAAGCTCGCCATCGCCGAGCTCCAGCCCGACGGCACCATGCAGCCGATCGGCTGGGGTCTGTCGCTCTCGCAGAAAACCGGCACCATGATGCTGATCTACGGGGTCGTCGCCTTTTTAACGGAATACTCCGCCAACCAGAACACCGTGCAGCGCTTCGCCGCCTCGAAGAGCACCCGCGAGGCCCGTAAGGCCATGTTCGTCTGCGCCGCCTCCAGCGTGCCGATCTGGGCCTTTTACATGTTCCTGGGCACCTCGCTGTATGTATTCTTCCAGGTCTTCCCGACCTTGGAGGCTACCGAAATGCTCAACGGCGCACGCAAGCCCGAGCAGATCCTGCCCTACTTCATTATCCACTACCTGCCACCGGGCGTGACCGGGCTGGTTATCGCCGCGGCCGTGGCCGCCGCCATGTCCTCGCTCGACTCCTCCATCAACGCCATCTCCGCTGTCGGCGTAACGGACTTGTACAAGCGCCACTTCGCCCCCGACCGCCCGGAACGCCACTACCTGCACGTGGCCTGGGTACTCGCAACAGTAGCGGGCGTCGCCATGATTTTCGGTGCAGTCATCCTGCACCGCACAGACGCCACCACGCTTCAGGACATCGCCACCATCATTGCCTCCGTGCTGGTCTCGGGACTGTTCGGCATGTACGCGCTGGGCTTCTTCACCCGTCGCGGCGACGCCCGCGCCGTGTGGATCGGCATTGCCTGCACGCTTGTCTTCACCGCATGGACGGTCGTCGCCGCCCACTGGCCCGACCTCCTTCCCGGCGCCCTCAGCGTGCCCTTTAACCTCTACTACACCGGCATCGTCGGCAACCTCATCATGTTTGCCATCGGCTTTCTCTTCGCCAGCCTGCTACCCGCCCGCAAGCAGCGTTCACTTGAGCGCCTCACGGTGTGGGACCTTAAGGGGGCCCGTTCGCAGGAAGACTAACTGATGTCTGCCTATTTTTCTCCGTAGTTAGATTTCGATACATAACCTCTGGAGCGACTCGTTCCGCTCCGCCAGTCCGACTCAAAAATCCCATGACTCATCCATCACTCCAACACCTGCGCAGCCTGATTGGCTTGGCCGCTCTGCTGGCCGCGCTTCCGGCCCAGGCCGAGCTCAAACTCGCCGAGGTATTTAGCGACCACCTCGTCCTTCAGCGCGAGCAAGCTGTCCCCGTCTGGGGTACGGCAAGCCCCGGCGACGCCGTCAACGTCGAGTTCGCGGGCCACACCGTCACCGCCACTGCGGACGACGAAGGCGCTTGGATGGCGAAGCTGCCCGCGCTGGAGGTTTCACGCGAGGGCCGTGAGCTACGCGTGAGCGCCGGGAGCGAATCCCTCACCATTTCCGACGTGCTTGTGGGCGACGTATGGCTGTGCTCCGGCCAGTCGAACATGGAGTTCCCCATGAAGAACTTGAAAAACGCGGACGAAGAAATAGCCGCCGCCAACTACCCTCAGATCCGCCTCCTGTTGGTGCGCCGCAACTACTCCAGCACCCCCGCGGACACCATCAATGGCTGCACTTGGCGAGTCTGCGCGCCAGACCGTGTCTCGGACTTCAGCGCCGTGGCCTACTTCTTTGGGCGCGATGTGTGGCAGGAGACCGACGTTCCCATCGGCTTGATCGAGGCCAGTTGGGGAGGCACCCCGATCGAGGCCTGGACACGCCCTGCTCTCATGGAAAGTAAACCGAGTTATGCCCGCCCCCTCAAGGCACGTACCGAGTTTGTCGAGCACGAGGAACAGGTCCGCGCACGCATGATTCAGGAAGAACAGGACCGCAGAAAGTGGATGGCCGACACGGAAAAACTCATGAACGAGCCGCCCGCTCCGGGCCAGGCCTGGTTCTCCGCCGATGCCCCGCTCCCCGACGCGGAAAAGGTAAAGGTCCCCGGTAAGTGGGCGCAGAACACCGACGGCCTCGCGCTGTATCGACGCGTCATTACACTGCCTGACAATTACCGTTCCGGCCCTGCCACGCTCGATCTGGGAGTGATCGACGACTTCGACGTGACCTGGGTCAACGGCACCGAAGTTGGCCGCACCACCCCGTCCAATATTCGCACTGCTTCCGAGTTCCGCTCCTACAAGGTGCCCGCCGGCCTCCTCAAGCCCGGCGCGAATGTCATCACCGTACGCATGGGAGACTGGCGCTGGCACGCGGGCTTCCTCTCCCCGGCCAAGAAGATGAGCCTGGTCACGGACAGCGGCACCTCCATCCCCCTCGCAGGCGAGTGGGACTTCCAGCTCGACATCGACCTTGGCAGCCGTCCCTACGCGCAGACCAACCCGTTCAAGCTGCCGGGCGTCCTTTACGACGGCATGATCCACCCGGTCATCCCCTACGCCATCCGCGGGGCCATCTGGTATCAGGGCGAAGCCAACGCCGGACGCGCGGTCGTGTACGGCGAGCTTTTCCCGAACATGATCAACGACTGGCGCGCACAGTGGGGCCAGGGAGACTTCCCCTTCTACTTCGTGCAGTTGGCCAACTACCGCGAGCGCAACAAGGAGCCCGTGGATAACGAATGGGCCGAGCTGCGCGAGTCGCAGACGAAGACCCTCTCGCTGCCGAACACCGGTATGGCCGTCACCATCGACATCGGCGATGCCGGCGATATCCACCCCAAGAACAAGCAGGAGGTCGGTCGCCGCCTGGCACTATGGGCACTGGCCGACACCTACGGGATGACCAAGACTGCCGACGGCAAGCCGCTCGTACGCTCCGGTCCGCTCTACAGCTCGATGCAAAAGCAGGCAGACAAGATCGTCATCACCTTCACCGAGACGGCGGATGGTCTCAAGACTTCGGACGGACGCGAGCCGGTCGGCTTCGCCATCGCAGGGGCCGATCAGAAGTTCGTCTGGGCACAGGCAAAGATCGACGGCGACACAGTGATCGTTTCCAGCCCCGAGGTTTCCGACCCGCAGGCGGTACGCTACGGCTGGTCCTCCAACCCGGATGTGAACCTCGTCAACTCTGCCGGTCTGCCCGCCTCGCCCTTTCGTACCGACGACTGGCGCGCCATCACTGAAGGCCGCTACTAGTCCAGTCGCCAACTGAGAGAATATATTCTTTTAACGATCCGGATGTGCCCCGCCCCGCGCATCCGGATTTTTTGTGTCATGGATTTCCACGACAACAATGCCTCCCCCTGTCGAAAGCGGAACAGCCCCGGACTGCTCACGTACACGAATGGAGATAGCAGGAGGATGCGTCCAAGCAAGCCAACCTTGCGATACATAAGGCTTGCAAACAGAATTGCCCGATTACCCGGACCGCCTCAAGAGACCTTGCCGGAGGGCTCGTTCCAGTCCACCTCGGGCAGCACGCGGCGGCGCTCCAGTTCTTCGCGGATTTCACGCATCCGGCCCTTGGTCAGCGGATAGAGCACAACGAGCACGATACCGATGATGATCGAGAGCGACGGCACAAAGGAGTACAGGAAACGCATCAGGAAATAGGTGTGCTCGCTCTGCTCGCCGCCGAGCCCCTGATCGAATCCAACCCAGACAAGGATAAAGCCTGAGATTGCGATCACGATGGAGAAGGAAAACTTCATGATCCAGGTGTGCACGCTGCCGAACATCCCCTCGCTGCGCGTGCCGGTGTGCAGTTCGTCGTGGTCGCAGACATCTGCCCGCAGCGACGCGATCAACATCCAGAAGCAGGCGTTACCCGGCGTCATGATCAGCGGCGGAATAATCTGCCAGTAGGGGTGCTCAGGCGTGATCATGAACCACTTCGAGACGGTCCCAACCAGTGCCAGCGCCATGCCTGCGAGCAGGATTTTCTTCTTTTCCACATTGGCGAAGTAATGGCCGACCACCGCCACCACGAGCATGCTCAGCGGCACGTTACATGAGGCCATGATGACGCCGATCTTCGCCCCGGCCTTCAGGTCGCCGTCATAGACGTAGTACATGTTCAGGTACGAGCCGAGCGTGTTCACCATCTGGTTGCCGATCTGCATAAAGATGCAGATCCCGATCAGCAGGAGAAAGGGCCGGTTGGTAAAGGTCGTACGAACGGCGCGCATGAGCGGAACTTTTTCCTGCTGACCGGCCACAGAGAGATAGCGCTCTTTTGTCTTCAGGGCGCAGGTGACACCGAGCACGAGAATCAGCAGACCCATCACGGCAGTGATCACCCGCATGCCACCCATCGTACTGCCAAACAGGTCAAACTGCGCGCACCAGAAAACAAGCGGAAAGATGAGCCAGCCGATACTCTGGAAAAAGTACACAAACGAGGTCACGCGCGTGCGCTCCTCGTAGTCGGGGGTCATCTCTGTCAGCAGTGCCTGAAAGCTCACGCCGTACACCGTGGCGAAAGTGTAGAACAGGAATGTGGCAGCGGCGAAATAGACCGCGATGGCCGTCGCGTTCCAACCCGTGGGCACGCACCAAACGAGCGGGAAACCGATCCCGCACAGCAACGCGCCCACCAACAGGTAGGGACGGCGGCGACCGAAGCGCGAGCGCGTGTTGTCGGAGATGGAGCCCATCAACGGGTCCGTGATCGCGTCCCAGATGCGAACCGCCCCGAAGACCGTGCTGATCACCGCCGGATTGAGGCCGAGTACCATGTTATACACCGCGTTCGCCAACTGCATAATGCCATGGTCGGTCATCATCTGGGCGAGACCGCCGCCGCCCATGATCAGTTTCTCCCCGAAGGGAATCCGGTCGCCGGACTTGGTTTCGCTGCGCGTGGTAGAATGCTTCGCCTGAGCCATCAATGAGGAGGAAAATCGGGTAATCTTAGCAACATGCCCGTGGATATAAAACCGCCCGGGACTCTTGTTATCCATGATCTGGCGATTTTACATATTGTCAATTTTATTGATTTAATTTTGACTATATTGAAATCAAAAACCGACAGCCCCGCGTTGACCCAATCTGCCCCAGCCATCATGTTAATTCCATTGATTACTCGTCTCCAAGCTTCCCTCGGCTGTGCCCTCATGGTGTTCGCGCTCTACGCGGCCCTACCCGCGCCTGTAGCCGGTGCGATGACAGAAACCAAGCCCGGCGTCCTGCAGGCTGACGGCGACTGGACCTGGCGGTTCATCACCAAGACGGCCAGCTTTGATGCGGCCACGGACACCGTCACGATACGCAACAGCGACCCCGCCCGGGACTGGACGCAGGCACTGCGCCTGCCCACCGGCCAGCTCAAGCCCAACAGCCACTACATCGTTGAGACCGAGTATGCCTTCGCCGAGGGAGGCGATCCGGCGGGCTTCGCCTACGCACTGGTGCGCTCCGACTCCGAGGCCCAAAGCGGCGACCAGTGGTTCCGCTTCAGCGAAACGGACGGGCGCAGAGGCATGCTCACCTTCGAATTCAGCACCACGGGACTGGACGACGCGCAGCTGATCTTCGGTCTCTACGGCACCGGAGAGGTTCGCCTCAGCGGCCTGAGCATCCGCTCGGGCGAGCCGGTTGAGCAAAAAGCGATCCCCTTGCAGCAAGGCTGGATTAGTCCTGGCTTCGATCCGGCAAGCGTCACCGGATGTCCGCCCTTTACGGTCGACGAGCCGCGCACAGAGGGGAAGCCGACCGTGATCCTCGCTGATTTCATGAAGCCCGCTCGCAGCGATCAGGATGCATTTAAAGCAGCACTGGCGGCATGTAAAAAGAACGGCGCAGGTCGCTTGATCATTGCCCCGGGTGTTTACCGCTTCGGCACGACAACCGCGTTGACGGTCGCGGGCTTCACCGACCTTGAGATCGTCGGCAACGGCGCGACACTGCTCTTCAGCCACGACGAGGCCCCCGATAAACCTTACTACCCGGAGGCGCTCGTCATCCGCGACAATCTGCGTCTGGCCATCCGGGACCTGACCATCGACTGGGAACTCACGGGCGGTTGTCTGGCCTCGGTCGGTACCGTCACCGGGAGAAACAACGACGGCTCGCTGAACCTGCAGATGCGCTGGCCCGACCATACACAGATGCTGCCCGAGCGGCTGTACTTCCGCACGGCACACCCCGTCCTTGATCAGCCGCCCTACCCGTACACCTACGGCTCCGAGATGGGCTACCAGGCGACACCGGTCAAGGTCGAGCGCACCGGCGAGCAAACGTTTCGGGTGGACCTCGGACGGCGTGGTCGCTCCCTCGATGTCGGACGCACGTATTTGTTCCGCCACTACGATTACCAGCGTCACTGCATCTCGCTCGCTGACAATGCGCACCTCACGCTCGACAACGTCGATATCCGTCAGTTCCCCGGTAGCGGCTACCAGGTTTCCGGCCATCAGCATCACTGGCAGATGACCGGGTGTGACATCGGCCCGGCTGACGGCGCATTCGCCCGCATCAGCACGACCGCAGACGGACTGCACATCCGCCAATCCAACGGCTACTTTCGGATGCTCGACTGCAAGTTCACCGTCTGCGGGGACGATGCCGTCAACCTGCATGACAACATCTCGGCAGGGGTTCAACAGGAGGATACCCAGACCCTCCTCGCGCTCAACGTGATCGGCTGGCGCAATCCCTTCGCTCCCGGCGACATGATCGAGATCCGCGCCCCCGACCTTGCGCCGACCGGCTTTAGCAGCCGTCTCACCGCAGTCGAATACCTGCCAGGCGAGCGCTGCCGCCTGCGCTTCGAGCAACCGCTCCCGACAGAGCTGAGCCCGCGCTCGGTCCTCTTTAACCGCGCTTACGACTCCGCCAACTTCGAGATTCTCGGCTGCCGTTTCGCCTACAACCTCGCCCGCGGTCTGCTCATCCACGCGGACAACGGCACTGTGGCCGACACGCAGTTTATCCGCAATCAGTCCGCCGCCATCCGGGCACAGATAGAGATCGAGGGCCGCTGGGCCGAGGGCACGGGCGTGAGAAACCTGCTCATAGAGAACAACCTCGTCGAGGGAGTCAACGCCTACGGCTGGCACGCCGGAGCCGCCATGGTCTTCGAGACCAGTTTCCCCGGCCAGCACACGGGCGTGCCCATGGTGCGGGACGTTGTTATCCGCAACAACACTTTCAACCTACCGACTGGCCCCTCCGTCTGGATCAAGGATGGCGAGAATTTCGCCATCGAGGGAAACCGGCTCACCGGCGAGGTTTCCGCCCGTGACGGCGTTCCCTATATCGCACCCGGGATGATCATCGTCGAACCGTAAACCCCATGCCCGCCCGTCCACTGTCCACCTCGGTCTCTTCCCGTACCTCCCGGCACATCTTGGTCGCCATGGGCTGGGATGCCTACGAAATCCTCCAGGGCGTGGCTCGCTTCGCCGGTCAGGCAGGCTGGCGGCTGGACAACCGCATCCTGCGCTCCGGCTATGTGCCCGAACGCTGGGAGGGCGACGGCATTATTACGATCATCGGGGACAACGCACCCATCGCCCGCCTCGTCGAAAACTCGCGACTGCCCACGGTCAGCCTGACCTGCGAGGACATTGACCGCGCGGACCTGTGTGTGGCCTTTGATGACAAGCAGGTCGGCGAGCTCGCCGCTGCTCACCTGCTCGGGCGCGGACTGCGGACGTTCGCTGTGATGCACACCTCGGACAATCGCACAGAGCGCGCGCGCTTCGACAGCTTCGCCCAGACGGTGCGCCGCGCAGGCGCGGTCTGCCGGACGTTTAGCTGGGAGGGGCACCGCTCGGGCGCATCGGTTTGGAGCCGCGAGTGCATGGACTGGACCGTGGAGTGCCTGCGGACATTGAGTTATCCGACGGGTGTTTTTTGCCATAACGACGACGACGCCCTCCGCGTGCTCGAGGCCTGCGAGCTCGCGCGCCTCCACATCCCCGAGCAGGTGGCCGTCCTCGGGGTAAACAACGAAGCGCTCCTTTGCGACCACTCGCTCATCCCGCTCTCCAGCATCGATCCCGGGTTGGAGCAGCTCGGCTACGCCGGAGCGCAGGCCCTTTACAACCTGATCGAAAGACGCGCACGCCGACGGCGTCCGATCCTGCTCTCGCCCCATGGCGTGGTCGAACGCCGCTCAACGCGCATCGAAGCGACCGACTCGCTCGACGCCGCTCTCGTGTACACGTACATTTGCGATCATTTCGACGAGCCCGATCTGAGCACGGAAACCGTCGCCAAGCATTTTCAGCTCAACCGCTCGGCCCTGCACAGCCTTTACAAGCAGGCCTACAGCCGCTCCATCGCGGAGGAAATCTCCCGCCAGCGCCTCAACCATGCCCAAGACTTGCTGGCCACAACCGACCTGAAAGTCGGCGAGATCAAGAACCGCGTGGGCATCCAGGATGCCGAGACCTTCAGCCGCTTTTTCAAGCGGCACACAGGCATGACTGCGCCCCAGTATCGGCGCAGCCTGGCGGTGAACACAGACCAGCAGTAGTCGGGAGGTTCATTCGAACGAACCTCCCTGTCGCAACTGTATTCAACTCTAAATACAGGTATTCGACTTCTGTAAATCGAGCCCAATCCTCAGGCATACTAGACCGTGACCTCGACGCGGTGGACCTGACCGTCGCCAAAAACCGGCAGCAGATCTCTATCCAATACCTTTCCGTCAACACGCATGCCGGGGGTCTCGCTTTCGGTCGCCCGGGCGAAATGAATTTCGTACACGTCGCCGCGAAACTCGCGTCGTACGCTTAATTCGCGCCAAGCCTGTGGCAGACAGGGCCGTATGCGTAGTCCTTCATAATCCGCCTGCACGCCCACGATAAACTCCGTGACGCCCCTAAACAGCCAACCGGCCGTCCCCGTGATCCAGCCCATGAGCGACTCACCGGCACGCCCGGGGTTGTCGGGGCCGAGGTACATGTTCGTCACCGCGTAGGGCTCTACGCCCGAGGCGGAGGCGGGGTTGTCAGGGTTCGAAGGGAGCATGCGCCGGACCGATTCAAAGGCTTGCTCCGAGCGGCCGAGCAGGCAGTCTGCCACGATCTTGAAGGCAACGCCGTGGTTATACACGGAGCCATTTTCGTAGGCGCCGGGCTGGAAGTAGCTGACGCGCCCGATGTGATCGTCCCCCTGCTGATAGCAGGGCGTGTTCAGGCGGTGTCCAAACGGGCTGGACAGGCGCTCCTCGACGCGGTCCATGAGCGCTTGCGGGTCATCCGCCGCCCCGCAAAGCACACCCCAGGTTTGCATGTTCAAAAAGAAACTTCCCTCGGCGTTCTCACGGGAGCCGACTTTTTCGCCCCAATCAGTAAAGCCGCAGAGGTAGTGGTCGTCATCCCACGCCTCACCGTTGAGGTTAGCGGCAAGGCTTTCCGCGGACTTGGCGTAGGCAGTGGCTTCGTCGGAGTGGTCAATGTGTTCCAGCAGCCTCGCAAACTCACGGTTGGCGGCGATGGTGGCTTCGGTCAACCAGACACTCTCGCCGACGCCTTGCAAGCCTGCGCCGTTGAGCGAATCGTTCCAGTCTCCCCCACCCCACAGACACAGGCCGTGCGGGCCGAGATTATCGTTAAGAAAGGCCAGCCCTCGGCGGCAGTGATCGAGCACGGTGCCGGACTCCTCCGAGCCGTAGTAACCCACGACGTGATCGAGAAAAGCGAAGTCGCCGCTCTCCTTGGCCACGCCCGCCACGGCGGGCACGATCCAGGCAGGGCCGTCACGGTAGGGATGCGGATCGATCGGCTCCCACTGGCGCAGGCTGTTGCCGTCGGGCTTCTGGTAACCGAGGCAGTAGAGAATCTTTTCCCTCGCCCCCTCGGGGTCGAGAGCGGCGTAGGCAGTGACATCCTGCATGATATCCCGGAAGCCACGCGTGTAGGTGCGGGCCCAGGTCTTGCCCAGCGCGATCTGCTGCTTGACCCAAATGTTGAGCAGCGTGGAAACTTCAGGGTCGCCGGGGATATCCAGCTGATAGCGGCGGGAGATGGACTGAAACTCCTCGCTCAAGCGCTCCTGCTGCCAGGACCAATAGCCGGGCTCCAGCAGGCGGCGGACACTCTCGCGGGCAGCATCCGTATCGACGGAGAGACCGTTGGCTACGGTAAGTGCACAACTCTCACCGGCGGCCAGCACGCGGTCAAACTGGAGCACCGCGGCCATCGTGTCGTCAAACGACGTGCCCTCCGAGGCCAAGCGCGGCGAGCGCAGGGCCAGCGGACTTGCCCACTGGCCGTACACGCCACGAAAGCGGCGGTTCGTCGTCTCGTAGGCGTCCACTTCGGCATCGGTCGCGAAAAAGTGACAACTGTACGGGTAAGGTTCGTCGTAGCCTTTATGGATAAGTGCGACGCCGTTGAGCGCCTCGTCAAAGACTCCGTGGTTATAGGCCGGGTGCGGAATCTCGTTCAGGCCGGAGCCCGCGTAGAGGTAGAGGCTCAGGTCGCGTGGCGAGGAAGTGTCGAGGTTCTCCACCTGGACGGACCAGCTCTCGGCGTTTTCATCCGGCGGGATGAGGATGGACAGGCTCACGCGAACCCCCCGATAAGCCGAGACGATACGGCTCCACCCCAGGCCGACCTCGCAGTAAAACTCGTCAAACGACTCCTCATTGAAATTTCGGTTGGCGCACCAGAACTGTCCCGTGGCGTTGTCGCGCACATAGACAAGGCGGGCGTTTTCATACACCCCCATGGTCGTGCGTACCTCGTCGCGGTAGTGCCAGCTCTGTCCACCGCCAAACTGATCCAGCCGCGCGATAAAATGCTCGTTCCACAGGAAATTGTACAGCGGGCGCTTCGGGAACATGTTCGTGATCCGAAAGACACGGCCCCCGTCTGTGTAGTGGCCGACGTGGTCGTAGCGGACGCCCTCACGGGCGCTGGCAGGTGCGGTCATGGTCATGGATGTAGTGATTGATGGATACAGTAAGACTCTCGCCGGACTCATCATGTCCGCGGTCAAAAGAAAAACCTGTCTGTTATCGTTTCCGGTCGTTACGACCGGCTAGAGGGTTTTGCCCGGGGCGGGCGTGTACTCGTAGAGCCGGGCCTGACACTCCCTGAGCGCGTCGGCCAGCGTGGGGTCGTCCACGCGGTTAACAGTTTCGTCGGGGTCCGTGCTGTAATCGTACAGCTCGGCAGCGGTGACTTCGCCCGTAGTCCAGTCGCGCCACTCGGTGTAGCGGTAATCGCCCACGCGTACGGAGTAGCCCATCTGCTCGGGCACCGCCCCCTGATAGTAGGCGGGGCGCGGGTGCTGGGTATAGGCCGCGGGCTTGACCTCCGATGCGGGGTCCTCCAGCACGGGGACGAGGCTCACCCCCTCCACCCCATCGGGCAGCGGCAGATTGCAGAGCTCGGCCAGTGTCGGATATAGGTCCAGCAGCTCAACCATCGCGTCGGTTGTCTCACCGGCGGTGAGCGCACCGGGCACGCGGATCAGCAGCGGCACGCGAGCGTCGAGCTCGAAGTTCGTACACTTTGCCCACAAGCCGAGCTCGCCCAGATGAAAGCCGTGGTCCGACCAGAAGACGACGATGGTGTTGTCGCTGAGGCCGAGGCGGTCGAGCTCGTCGAGCAGCTTGCCCACCTGCGCATCCAGGTAACTGACGCAGGCCATGTAGCCGTGGCGCAGCTCACGGACAGCCTCCGGGGTCAGCTTGTCGCCGCTGGGGCCGTTTTTCGAAAACTCTGGGCCATTCTCCAGCGCGATCTGCGGGATGGAAGCGTCAGACAGCGAGGGCTCTGGCATAGAGAGCTTTTCGCGGTCGTAGAGGTCCCAGTAGCGTTTGGGCGCGTTAAACGGGAGGTGCGGCTTCCAGAAGCCCACCGCGAGAAAGAAGGGCTGGTCCGGATTTTCCGCAAAGCCTTCCAGCGCCTGAATGGCCTCCTGCGCGATACGCCCGTCATAGTAGGCGGTATCGGGCACGTCGCGGCATTCGGTGCGCGGATCCGTGGAGAAGTCCGGCGGCAGCGGGCCGTCCACCAGGGGCTTGTCCTGCCCGTGAGTGCCACGGTGATAGGTGGGCGGCACGCTCCAGGAGCCCGGGTAGTCTGCGTGGCCTTCCTCCCGCCAGTTGTGGTAGATTTTGCCGATGTCCTGGGTGTAGTAACCGTGGTCCTTGAAAAGCTCGGGCAGCGTGACCACGCTCTTATCGAAGCGGAAGCCACGGGTCAGGTTCCAGGTCCGTAGCGTATCCGGGCGGCGACTGGTCAGGAGCGATACACGGGACGGATTGCACAGCGCCTGTTGGCTGTAGGCGCGGTTGAAAAGCATGCCGGTGGCGGCCAGGCTGTCGAGATTCGGCGTGAGCGCTTCGGGGTCGCCGTAGCAGCCCAGTTCGTTTCGGAGATCATCCACCGCAATAAAGAGCACATTCGGCGCTGCGGCGTCGGCCCGAGGCAGCACGAGCAGACTGAGCGCTGCAACGCTGGTCAGCGCCAGCGCATGTAAGAAGATGGAGAAGCCGGGGGCAGGCCTGGGGGATTTATCGGGCATGAGGTCGCAATAAAAGGAAAAGCAAAAACGTTATTTTCTCAAGCTGACGGTAAATTTGACATTTGGCCAATCATTGCGGTTTGCCCCGGCGCTGAAACGATGTGCCGTCTGTCTACCGGAGAGGTCCGCCTAACGTGTACCCGCAGGGCTATTCTGGCTGCGGTAGTCCCCCGGAGTCAGCCCGACTACGCGACGGAAGGTGCGGCAAAAAGCTGGCGTATTCGTATAGCCGCTGAGCCGGGCGACCACGTCGATCTTGTAGTCCGTCTCGACGAGGAGCGATTTGGCGTTCTCCAGGCGCACGCGCTCGATCTCCTTGCCGATGGGGTGGCCGACCACCTGGCTGAAGCGATTGTAGGCCGTGGCGCGAGAGGTGTAGATGCTCTGCACGACGTGCTCGGCGGTGATCTTCTCGGCGAAGTGATCGCGGATATAGCTGAGGATGGAGGCCACGATCCGATCCTCGCAGGCGCTGCGCTCGGTGGAGGCGCGCTTCTCGATGGTCAGGGGCGGGATCAGCGTGAGCTCCGGCACCGTCTGGTCGTTCATTAACTGGTCCAGAATATGCGCGGCATCGAACCCGAGACGACCAAGATTGACGTCGATGCTAGAGAGCGGCACACGCGAGGACTCGCAGAAACCGCGGTCATTGTTGCAACCGAGTACGGCGATATCGTTGGGAATGTGGTGTCCCAGGTCGAGCGCAGCCTGGGTAAACAGGTCCGCCGTAAAGTCCTCCACCCCGAACGCCCCCAGCGGCAGCCCCAGTTCCAGAATGGCGCGGTGAACCTGCTTCATCACGCGGGCGGGACTGTAGCTGTATTCGCCGGTGCCCTTCTCGGTGTAGATGCGGTGCGTCTTGCAGCCCAGTTCCTTCGCACGCTCTTCAAAGCTCTTCATCCGTGTGTTGCCGACTTTCTCCGAGGTAGAGGCCACACTGACCAGGCTGCGCAAGCCGAGCCCATGCAGGTAATCCGCCGCCATCCGCCCGATTCCCTCATTATCGTTGAGGACGAGCGCGTCACGGGCGAGCCCTTTGGTCCCGCGCAGATCGACGATCTTAGCGCCGGGGAATACCTTGTGCACGTTGAACACCTCGGCATCCGAGACGAGTAAGATGACCCCGTCGTAGTGGCGCGTCATCCCGAGCGTCCCCGGCGAGGGCAACGGGAAGGTCAGGTTCCAGTCGGCTTCACGCGCATAGGCGCGCATGCCATGGCGCAGACCGGGAGAGAACCAGGTGCAGTGGGCCAGTACGTGCTTCGAGACCATGCGTGTAAGGGGGATAGCGCCACTGAGGCGAACGTTGTGTCAGCGAATAAAATTATGCCCGACGTCCGACTCCGCAGCAAGACCAATCAATGCGAAGGCAGACAAACAGCACACGGCACTCAGGGCGCTGTGACGGCCTCCCAGCTTGCGCCCAGCCGGATGTCGTCCATGTGCACGGTGATCCCCTCCCCGCCCCAGAGACGGGCCTCGATTTGGCAAACTTCGCTGTCCGCCGGAATCTCCCCTACGGCGAAGCCGCTAAGCGGGCCGGACTCGGGGCACGTCGGGTCGATCCACAGCGAGGCCAGCAGGTCTTTGCCCGCAGACTCCAACCGCAGGACGCAGCGCACCGTTCGGCCGGCGAAGAACTCGCCCAAGTTCTTGCTCGCGCGGACAGGCGGCTTCGCTCCCGGTGAGACGCTGACCTGAAAGCCGCGGTCATTCACGGCCAGCGCGGCGAGCGCGTCACCCGTCGCGCTTTTCAGAGACAGCGGGGCGGAGAATGGCTTCTGCGGCTTCCCCTCGACACGGAGCGACATCGACAGATAGACCGGGGATGCGAGTGAGAGCGGCTGGGCCAGCTCGCGGGCTGCGCGGGTCGAGCCACCGCCGAGGACGAGCGCCCCGGCGAAGACTTCGCCGTTACCGTTCCATGAACCGCGGAAACCGTTCCCCCCATCCTGACGGTTCAATGCGCCGTCAGGGTAGCCAAAGTTTTCCTCCGCCGTCGGCGTTTCGCCTGCCTGACAGAGGCCCCCTGCCACGGCCATGCCCAGGGCACAAACCGGTATCCATCCTCTCATCATGGTCATGCTAATTCTCCTGAACCCCTCCAAGAACTGACAAAGCTCGCGCAGACGCGGCTCTATCCCGCGCGCTAAATCACAATAACAAGCTCGCCTGTTTTTCTTTCTCAGCGATTGCGCTTGCGGCGGTAAACCAACCCGACCAGCAGTGCACTGACCCCGAAGATCATGGACATCGTAGCCGGTTCGGGAACGCCCACGAGCAGCTGATTGCTGGCGAGCTGGCCTGCGCTGATACGCACTTCGTCGATGGTGCCAGTCAGCGTGTTGAAGCTGGTGTACCCGCCGACATTCACGTCCAAGGTGCTACCGTAGATCGTACCGGAAGCGACGGTCTTGGTCACACTCTGGAGGGTGCTTTCCGGATCGTCGAGATCCTGATAGTAGAAGGTGAAATTCCCCGCGGCGATATCGTAGGCCACCGCCAGATAGTAACTGGTACTCGCCGTCAGCTGGATATTGGAATCTATCGTCACCTTGGCGGTCCCTGTTGCGTCCGTATGATAGACGAAGAGCAAATTACGGGCTCCCAGTGAGCTAGGATCAGCCGTGACATTGAAGCCCCACGCCCCGCCCGCCATCGAGCTGCCCTGCGATACCAGCGTCGTGCCCTTGGAGAAATCCGTCAGATTGACCAGCACTTCCACGGTCGCACTGGAGAAGGAGACCCCCGTCATGGTCGCGGCGAGCTTAGTGGTGTTGCTGGTCATGCCCGCGGACTGGGTATTGGCAAAGGTCCCGACGCCGGGCTCCTGCACATAGTCCCAGAAGCCTGCGGGAGGCGTCACCGTGCTGATGGCGGAGCTACCGTAATCGCTGAGCGTGCGGTCATTACCACTGGAGTCGGCGAGGTACGAGGACGCGTCCGCGCCTTCAAAACGCCAGTAGGCCAGCACGGCAGCCGATGCCTGCGTGGCGGCGGTTATGGACAGCGCCAGCACGGCCAGCCGCGCCGACTGCGTGAAAAGATGGGAAACGGAGGGGAGATATCTCATGGGTGCGGAGGGTTGTTGGTTGGGGAGGATGCAGATGTTTGTAGAATCGCGGTTATCGCAGATAACCATGCCTTTGCATATAGCGTCTTGATGCTAAAATGTCAACTCATCCCCCCGCTCGAGGCAACCCCACGGGGGTTGTCAATCGTCTGTATGTATGTGCCATTTGTCTAAGGCGACGCGACAAGCACCCCTACGCCCCTAGACCTATTGCTCGTCCGAGAGAGGATTGCGTTTATAATAAACCTGCCCGCCCTCGACGCCGATGATCAGGTCCGGGTAGCCGTCGTCGTTCCAGTCCACCACGCCAGGGGTCGGGTCGTGGCCGCCGAGGTCCGCCGTGGAGAGCTGGCCCATGCCCTTCATCACGTACCGGTCGCCGTGTCGGCCCACCTGCTTGAGCCAGAGAGCAGGCTGGTTACTGACGAGCAGGTCGAGCTTGCCGTCCTGGTCCCAGTCGGTGACGCAGAATTTCTTACACCCAATGTAGCCGCGGGGCGGGTCCACCTCGTAGTTCATGAAGCGGATGGGCTCGCCCTTTTCGTTAACCAGTGCGGCGCGCGGAGGCAGCAGCACGAGCGTGCCGTCGTCGAGCATCTTGCGCTCGTAGAGAGAGACGACCCCCTGCTGATCCACTGCGATGAGGTCCACCAGACCATCACCGGTCCAGTCTACCGCGACCGGAGTCGAGCGCCACTGCGTGAGCAGGGCCTTACCCTTGGGCTTCATCCAGCCCCACGGCATGGAGGGCTGCTCGCCCTCCCACTCCACCTCGATAGGCTGGGCTGCGGCGAGCTTGGGCTCGGTTTCCGTGCCGATGTTGCGGTACCAGACGATCTCTCCCAGGACCGACCCGGTCACGATGTCGAGCAGGCCGTCGCCGTCCCAGTCGGCCACGGTCGGCGAGGTGTAGCCCCACTTGGCCTCGACCGGGCCCTGGATGGAACCCTTTTCACCGGCCATAATGCGGATGACTTCGCCGTCGGCCTCCAGGTACTGCGGCGCGGCCCAGACGGGACGCTCCACGCCGGGCTCGCTCAGGTTTTCGACAAAGAGAATGTAACCGGCGGAGTTACCGCTGATGATGTCGATCGAGCCGTCGCCGTTCCAATCCACACCGATGGGCGTGTTGACCGCACCGAGGTTGATCTCGTCGGCCTCCTGCTGGAGGTACCGCGGTTGCTTGAAGGCCGGTCCGCCGTTGGGCGAACGCTGACCGGTGTTCTCGATCAGGCAGACGCGCCCGTCCTCCTCGCCCACGATGAGGTCGGGGAAGCCGTTGCCGTTCCAGTCCACGGCGACCGGCACGATCAGCTCGAGGTCGGTGGCGATGCGCTCACCATCGAGTGTCTGGAGAGGACGCCCCGGCGCGTAACGCGGCTCGGTGCGGGTGCCGATATTTTCAAAGTAGGTAAAGCCGTCGAGCATCTCGCCGCAAATCAGGTCGAGCTTACCAGTCCCGGCGAAGTCCGCGAAGAGTCCGGTCGGGTTGCCATAGACGTCCACGGGCGCACCACCGGCCATGACCTGTTCGGGCTTGGCGTAAACGGGTTTCTCGTCGGTCCCGGTATTACGCAGGACATAGACGTAGCCGTGGATGGGGCCGTTGGTCCAGTTGCCCTCCTCGTCAAAGGCGTAGTGCACACGTGGCTCGCGGTAGTCGTTCCAGTCGTCGATGCCGACGACAATATCCGTCACGCCATCGCCATCGTAGTCCACGTAGCTCCAGCGGTTCGAGCGGTCCCAGCCGTCGCGAATTTTTCCCTGGGTCGGGATGCGCTGCGGCGCGGTCATGCCCTTTTCAAAAAAGTCTGTAAACTCCACCCCCTGACGCACGACGCGCGGTTGCCCGTCCGGGTAGCTGGCCTGGATGTTCGAACCGCCGTCAGCAATACGCACGCCCGGAGCGAAGACCGGAAAATCGCTCCCGTCGCGGGGATTAATAAAGAGGTACGTCCCGGTGTAAGCATGGTCCACACACGCCACAGCGAGATCCCACTGGCCATCGCCCACGGTATCGACCGGGATCGGCTGGGCCCAGAGCCCCACCCCGAGGTCCACCACGAGGCCGGGGTTGTTGTACTTCACGCGCTCGACATCGGACGGAGCGTCCTCGGATTGCTCAGCGAAACTGGAAACCGTGCACAGGGCGCCGAGGGCGGCGGAGGCGAAAACAGAAGCGAGTTTGTCGGGGATGATCATGTCGTGTTAAAATGTTGGGGCGGACACGGCGTGAACAGACCTGCGGCGGCGCGGGGCAACTCAGCGCGACGGGGCTTCGCCATGGGGAGGATGCCGAAACATCGCCCACCTTGACGGATTTTTCCAGCTCAATGGGTTTGCTTTCAGGCTGAAAGGCTATGCCGTTTGTCTAATGGCATGATCTGACAGCGCCCGTCCGGGTAGGAACCGGACGGACGCGTAAAATGTGCGTCGCGCCAACTTCGACGCGAACAGACAGGGGCCTCGCCACATGGCGTCCGCCTTACTGGTCTTCGGGCAGGCCGTAGTTATCGACCACGAAGTCGATGTCCTTGTCGCCGCGGCCGCTGAGGTTGACCAGAATGGACTGGCGCGGCTTTTCCTGGGCGAGCTTGAAGGCGTAGGCGACGGCGTGGGCGCTCTCCAGCGCGGGGATGATGCCCTCCTGGCGGCTGAGCCGGTAAAAGGCGTCGATCGCCTCCTTGTCGTTGGCATCGACGTAGTTGACGCGCCCCTTCTGGCCGAGCATGCAGTGTTCCGGTCCCACGCCCGGGTAGTCCAGGCCGCTGGCGACGGAGTACACCGGGCCGGGCTCGCCTGCCTCATCCTTGAGCATCATGCACTTGAAGCCGTGGATCACCCCCGGCGAGCCAAACTTCATCGAGCAGGCGTGGTCGCCCATCTTGTAGGAGCGGCCCGAGGGCTCGACCCCGTAGATGTCGCACGGGTCGTCCAGAAACGCGGAAAAGATACCCATGGCGTTACTGCCGCCGCCGACGCAGGCCACGACGTTGTCCGGCAGCTCGCCGGTCATCTCCTGATACTGCTCGCGGGCCTCGATCCCGACCACGCGCTGGAAGTCGCGCACGAGCATGGGGAACGGGTGCGGCCCGACGACCGAGCCGATGCAGTAGATCGTGCTGACCGGGTCCTTCAGGTACGACTGGAAGGCTGAATCGACCGCCTCCTTCAGCGTCTTGAGCCCGTGGGTGACAGGCACGACATCGGCCCCGAGGATTTTCATGCGCACGACGTTTGGGTGCTCCTTGGCGATGTCCACCTCGCCCATGTGGATCTCGCACTCCAGCCCGAAGTACGCGGCGGCGGTTGCCAGGGCTACGCCATGCTGCCCCGCCCCGGTCTCGGCGATAAGGCGCTTCTTGCCCATGTACTTGGCCAGCAGTGCCTCGCCCATGCAGTGGTTGAGCTTGTGCGCGCCGGTGTGGTTCAAGTCCTCGCGCTTGAGGTACAGGCCCGCCCCGAGCTCCTCGGAAAGGCGGCGGCAGTAATAGACCGGCGTGGGCCGCCCCTGAAAGTGCTTACGGATGCTGCGCAGCTCCGTGATGAAGTCGTGCGACTTGCAGATGCGGTAATAGGCGTCGGTGATCTTGTCCATTTCGGACTGGAGCTCCGGCGGGATGAAGCTCCCGCCGAATTCGCCAAAGAAGCCTTTCTGGTCGGGGGTATTTTTAAAGTAATCGGACATGGTTCGTGAATCGTTCGGGGTCGGCCCTGTCCTGTCTGGACGGCGGGATCGGAGCCTACCGGGGTTGTTTGCAACCGGTAGCTTGCAGCCCGCCGCGCCGGAAATCAATCCCGATCCGCGCGATTCGCTCTCCGTGAGTCTCAGACCACCACGTCGCGGGGCACCTGCTGGACGTTGAGCCCGCCGTCGAGCACGATGCGCGCCCCGACCAGCGTCGGTGCGGCCTCCGAGGCCAGGAACATGACCAGCCGCGCAATCTCTTCCTGAGAGCTGGGAGCGCCTGCCGGGGTGTTGAGCAGGCGACGCTGCGTGTCCTCGGGGGAGAGCGCGTTCCACCGCTCGGTCCAGACATAGCCGAGGACGACCGCATTGACCCGCACGCTGTCACCGGAGAGCTCCTGCGCCATGGAGCGGGTCAGCCCGTCGAGGGCGGCCTTGCTGACGTTGTAGCCGCTGCGACCATGGATGCCGCGTTCGCCCGCGAGCGAGGAGATGTTGATAATGGCCCCGCCGCCGATTGCCTTCAAGTGCCGGGCCACGAGCTGCGCGCACTGGAACGCGCCGAAGAGGTTCACCTCAATGATATCGCGGAAGTGCTCCGACGTCTGCGCCAGAAAGCCCGACTCCCCCAGCCCGAGGTGGGCGGCGTTGTTGACGAGCACGTCGGGCATGAGCCCTTTTTCGCTCAACTCATCAAACGCCCGCTCAATCGCCGTCGCGTCTCCCAGATCAAAGCTGGCGGCATGGACCTCGGCCTGCGGGTAAAGCTCCGTCAGGCGTTCGCGGGCGTCCTCGACGGTACCATGGGAGCCGTGCACGATGACCCGGGCCCCGGCTTCGGCAAAGCCGGCGGCCAGCGTGTAGCCGAGGTTGCGGCTGGAGCCGGTGACGAGGACGGTTTTACCCGCGAAGGACAACAGGGAGGAAGGAAAGACGGGAGTCATGGCAGAAGGTGTCGGAAGGGTGTAAAAAAATTCGGAGGCGCGAGGCGTTTTACTGTTTAAAAATGTAGCCTGCGTCGCCGGGGCGGATGTCGGTCAGCGTGCCCTTGTAATGGCGCAGGTCGTGCGCCTGGTAGGGGTGCCGGGCGAGCGCGTCCAGGTCGATGTCCACCCCCAGTCCGGGCGAGTCCGGAATGGTCAGGCACCCCTCGACGAGATCG
>JAUTCS010000085.1 GCA_030673825.1 Verrucomicrobiota bacterium JB024
CGGCATGGGAGAGGGCTTCCTCGACTGTGGCGATGTCTTCGCTCCACGCCACAACCCCATCCGGCAGATCGACCAGGGCCTCTGCGATACGTTCCAGCGCCTTGAGCGCTTCTCTCTGCTGCTCAGCCATTGCGGGCCTCCTTATCCTGGTACTGTTGAGCGGCTGCTTTGACCTGCTTGAGGGCTTTGCAAAGTTCGTTAACCGAATCCAGGTCCACCAGGATTTCTCGCCCCTCTTGGCTCATAATGATCAGTGGGCTGTATTCGTGGCAGATCGCAATGGGCGCCTCGGGCACATCCAGTTCTCCTGTGCGCTGGTGCACCAGAAGCGGCGATTGGTGCAGCTTTTCGATGGCCATCAATAAACCCTCCAGTTGAGCGGACGGAACGGTATGTCGTCGGAAAAGTCGTCGGTCTGCGGGTACTCCGGCTGGCCGCCCTGACTTTGGCGCGGCACGGAGTGCTGATCGCTGCCGGCCTGGCGCGGCGCATCGTGAAACTCGATGTCGCGCATCAGAACCTCCAGGGCCAAGCGAGTCTCGCCATTGGATTCGTACTCCCGAGCCTTGAACTCGCCGCTGACGGTCGCCTTGCCGCCCTTGGTGATGCTCGGTGCCAACTTCTCGCCGCGTTCGCCGAAGATGACCACGGTCACCCACGAGGTGTGCCTGTTCTCGCCCCATCCAGCCTCCACCGGGCAGCGAGCCGTGGTGATGGCCTTCCCGTTGGGCGTGTAGCGCACCTGGGCGTCTTGGCCGAATCTCGTCGTAAATGTCAGGATGTTCATGGTCTCTCCGTTATGCGGAAAAAGGCTCAGGCGGCTGAAAGTGATAGCGATGCCATCCGTCGCGGAGTTCAACTGGCTCATAGCTGTCACGGCGATCTGCAAACCCCAGCTCAACAGCGAGTGCGTGGAGTTGGTGCTGTTGCCGGATGATGTCCATGCCCAGCCAGTCTGCGTCAGCACTCCGTTTATTGGCCGCTTTAGGTGTCAGAGTCGTGCAATCAATGTCACCCAGTTTCGCCATCTTCTTTTTGTTCGACTTCATGGCGCGGAGCAGGGCTATCATCTGATCAATGCGCTCTATGTCGTCCATATCTCTCTCCGTTGTCAGTTCCCCCCGAAGGGGATGCGGTGGCCGGTGCTGATCTCCGGCTTGGTGCTCGGGATGACGGGGCGGTTGAGCACCCTATGCCCCCTGGCGCATCAGCCTGCGCATTCACCGCATCGGTGGTGTGATGGCGGGTCGCAATCCCGCTGTCGGTCGAACCGCTCGCACCGTTTCCGGCTTTATGCAGGTCGTGCATCACACCCCGATACGGACTGGCAGATATACCGCTGCCAGCGCCGGTCGCCCGATCCTTTCCCGCTAGGGGCGCCGCTCCGTGGGCGGTAGAGCGACCTTTTCAGTTCTCGCTTTGCCTACGCTCCATACACCGTCCAACCCGGTGCGGTTGCCTCTGTCTCTGCGGGTTCCCGCCGGCCTATGCCCCGGCGGTGGCTCCCATCTGGGCGGTCGGTAGGCGTCGACCACCCGATCCAGAGGCAGATTAGAAAGCGCAAAATTTCCATGCTGTTCTCCTCTGCACTACTCAGCGCCCGTTTAACGCCCGGGCCCAGGCGGGCAGATCACGGCGCTGCTTTTGCCCGCCCCGCGCCTCGACTATCCCCGGCACCCACGCCGGTTGAGGGGCTTGCTAGGAGAGCTGCCGCTCCGCCTGCCGGTACGCCCCTGGTAGCTGGGCCGGTTACACGCCACCGCCGGCTGGGCTGATGAATCAACTGGCAAGCGCCTGGCGCTGAGCCGTGAAATCGATGTCGGCGATCCAGCGAAGAGCCACCGCTTCGCTCACCCGGAATTCGCGGGCTATTGCGTCGATAATCTCGGCGTCGGTCGGCTTTTTGTGGCGCGGTGCGGCGCTGGCGCTGTAGGTCTGGCGCTGGGGCTGTTCGGCAGAAGCCGGGGAGGGTTCCTCACTGACGCCGCTGGTCTGCACCGGCGTTTCGGGTTCGCACTGCTCGGACGCCTGCTCCTGGGCTTTGCGCTGCTCCTCGGCGCGGATGCGCGCCCGCTCCTGCTCCAGGCGCTTTTCTTCGGCGTCCTTGTGCTCGGCGATGCGAGACTTCACAACGGCCCCAAGATCTTCAGGCTGTTTCTCGACCAGCTGCTGGCGGTCGGCGAACAGGAATTCATGGCCTGCGTCTGCCAGAGTTTTGAGGTTGGCGCGAATGCGGTCAGCCAATTCAGAGGCCTGAATCTTGGCGCGCGCCATTTCGTTGTCGGCTGCGTCCTGCAGGGTCGCCACGGTCCGCTTGCCCTTCATGGCCGCGTTAAAGTCGGTGATGATCTGGGGCAACTTCACGCCGTCCAGGCTCGCGTTGATCTGGGCGATGTGCTGGTCCACGGCCTGGCGGGCGGCCTGGGCAATCTCGACCTTGATGGCCTTCTTGCGCTCATTGAGCAGCTTTTCAGCCATCAGCCGGTTATCCCGTGCCAGGGTGGCCAGCATGTCCTTGGTGCGCTTGGCCTGATCTACGGCCTCGACCTGCGACAGGATCTGGCTTTCTGCCGCCTTTAGAGCCTCTTCGGCTTTTTTCAGAGATTTGATCTGTGAGTCCAGATCGGCGAAGTCCTGATCGGTCTTCGGGTCGCGCACCAGCTTGTTGTCGATGAAGTCGCGCAGCGCCTCCTCGAATACCTTGAAGTTGTCGGCGATCTCGATGGAGCCGGATACCTGGACGCGGACGGCGGGCAGGTCCACCAGGGAGGCGGGCACGATGTCGGGCACCACCTCGGAAGGTGTATAGGCGGCCACATCCGCCTCAAACTGTGCCCAGCCGCGCCGGAGCATTTCGATGTCGTCCACGTCGGGCGTAACCCAGGTGTACACGGTCTTTTCTTTGGTGCCGTCGGTGACCATGTAAAGGAGCTTTTCCGCACCGGTCACGGCAAGTTGCTGGACCACCTGCCAGTAGTCTTCCTCAGGAACGGCGCCCTCCCGGACCTCGGCAGCTTTCTTCTCATTCCACTGCTTGCATTCCCACGCGATGTCCTCAAGCATCGTGAGGCCGTCCAGGGACGCCAGCAGAGTGCCGTCATCGTCTGTGCAGACGACCGGGAACAGCTCCTCACCTACGATTTCCTCGGCAATCGGGCGAGCAGAAGCCTCAACCGCGTGGCCGTTGGCAAACAGCACCTCCTCGACCCAGCGGCTGAATTCCTGTTCCGTGCCGGTGGCCTTCATTTCGATGAGCTGGTTGCGGCTGACTTTCTTGCTCGCGCCCATCATCGGAGGGGCTTCGCTCGCGGCGTGATAGCGAGCCCGCTCCGCTTTCCACTCCTCGGTGCCTTGAATCAGTTTCAGGATCTTCATTCGGAATACTCCCCTTCGGCGATTTCGCAGTCCTTGATGGCCTTGATCTGTTTTTCAGTCAGTTCGGCCTTGCTGCTGACCATGTCGATAATTTGATCGGCGGTTTTACGACCGGAGGCGATCACTTCCTTCCACTTCGGAAAATTCGCCTTGAAGCTGTCTTCGGGATACTCGGGGCGTCCTTTCTCGGATTGGGCCTCCTGGCCCTCTTGATCCAGATGCTCGACCCCATGCAGGTCGCCCTTGTGCCAGAGCTCCAGGGCGGCGCCGAATCGCATGGCCGCGTTTCTGAGGGCATCCCCGATCCGCTCCTTCATGGCATCCGGACCCTGCTTGTTCTCAGCGTCGCCATAGCCGAGGCGGGTCACTCCACAGACCGTCAGACGAATCCAGAGGCCGCGATCCTGGTCGAGCTTCGGCGTGCCATCCTCGTTCACGCTGACGGGCTCCCAGTTCCAGCGCGGATCGCAGTCGAGCAGCCGGTTGGTCAGTGCGGCATGGCCCACGTAGTCCACATGAATCGCCTTCTTGTGGTGGAATGCCCCGCATTCGGAGCACCAAATGCCTGCCGCTCGGGTCTTCTTCCGCTCTTCAATCTGGGCCCGTGACTCCTTTGGGAGTTTGCTAATCTGGTGCGGCTCGAACGGAGCCCGCATCAGGTCCAGGCCGACCGGCTTCTCGTCAGGTTTTTTGGTCGGTGCGTTCATCCCTTGCTCCTGGTTTGAATAAAAGGCGGGGCGGACCCCGCAAACAACAGATCAGCGCTCTGTCGTATCGGTATCTCGTGCGGCCAGCATTTGGTCCGCAATGATGTAGGCCTCATTGGCCATATTCGCGCCGAGCAGTTCCCAGTTGTCCGGGTGGGCGCAGATGCCCTGCATCGCCTTTGCCGCGAAGTAGTCCCGCAGGGTCATGCCGTTTGGGGCGTGCGGATGCTCCGGGTAACTTCCGCCAGGGAACGCTGGTCCGCCGTCGTCAATCTGCTCACTCATGATTCGCTCCTGCTACTCGTTCCGGGCACCGATAGCCCTCCGCTGTCTCTGCCGGCCAGTGGCCCTGAGCGACCATCAGGCACGTGTTCCGCTCCTCGCGGAGTGCGTCCTGGTAGTCCTGCTCGCCGGTCCATGCCAGCACTGCGATGAATGCGGCCAGGATCAGGGCGCCGATGACGGTATCGATTGCGGTCAGGCTCATGCGGCTTCTCCCCACATCAGCCGCGAGGCAGCCTCGGTGATCGGGTGGGCGTAGCCGGCGTGGTAGTCGCTGGCGCAGGCCACCCATTCGGAGGCCCGGTTCGCGGCCTGCGCGGTTTCCATGTCCTGGGCGTAGGTGGCGCACTCGAACCAACCGCGCAGGGTGGCGGTGTAGTCCAGCGCCATTAGGACGTTGCCGGCCCGGGCGTAATCAGCGCCCAGCTTTGCGAGACGCACCAGGGCGTCGAATTGGCTGCTGTTCACGGCTCGTTCCTCCGCTCCATGTCCTCGCGGTGCACCTGCTCGGCCTGGGCTGCCCATTGGGGCTCCTCGATCAATTTGGCGATCACCTCGTCGCGGATTTTTCGGAAATCCCGGCGCTGGTTGAGCGCATGCCAGAATTCCTCGAACTCAATCACCCGGGCCGCGCCGGTCTCGCGCAGCGCCTCTTCCTCCTCGCTGGCGAACTCCTCACCCTCGGGCGTATCCAGGAACCCCAGATCGTCCTCGGGCAGCTGATCGTCGTGAGCGCGCTGGCACCGGCTAAATGCGCGGTTGAGGCGCGACTCCAGGGCGTAGGTCATGACACACCTCCAGCGCGCTCGATTGCGCGGATGGCCTGCTGGCGGGCGTCCATTTCGCCCTCGGTTAGTTCCAGCCCGTGAGCGAGGTCTTGATCCACCGTCTGCTCCAGGAGGTAGTGCAGGGCGGCGACCAGGTCGGTGACGACACCGGCTTGAGCGAGCGCCTGCAGCGCTTTATTGATGCGACCCTCAATGATCGGATGGTTGCCGTAGGCGGCCAGGGAAGTGCGCGCCGACTCCAGCGCGATAGCCACGATCTCCGGCGCCGCCACCTGGGGCGGCTCGCTGTCTACATTGGAGAGAGCGTGCTGGTAAACGCGGCCAACAAACTCAGCGGTGTCGCCATCCCATTCCCAGCATTCATCGCCAATGTCGCGGGCGCCGCACTCGTTCATGATTTTTTCAATGGCTTCTTTCTGCAGCGTATTCATGCCTTGCCTCCCCGGCGCGCCGCCTTCCGCTGCCGCGCCTTGTCGAAATCCGTCATCCGGTCGCCGCTCGCGCCGTGGGCCACCCGCTGAATCTGGCCGCCGCCGGCCAGGAACCTGGCAGTCGCCTCGGCGATCTGCTGGCGCTGGAGCTGCTTTGCTGTTGTTGTGTTCGGACTCATGGGAAACCCCCTCAGAAATCAAAAATTACTGACCGGGGCGCACCGCGCGGACACAGCCGTCGAAGTCGCGGTGGCAGTCGAGGACAAAGCCGTAGCCGAAGTCCACGCACCAAACAGCAGCGTCCGGATTGGCTGCCCAGGGCGTGCTGGTCCAGTAAATGTCGCAGCGGGTATCGGGGAACGCCTCCCCGTCGATGGCGGGCCGGCACGTGGTGTGATCGACCAGACCGAACAGCTCTTGGACGGTCGGCAGGCGAAAGCCTTCGCCCAGCGCGGCCACAGCGGCCACGGCCTGTTCGTGGGTCACATCCTCGGCAACGGTCTTCTTCGTCCAGACCAGGCCGGTGGTGTTGTCGGTAACGGTGTCGTCGCCGTTGTCGGTGAAACGCTGGGTGGTGGTTGCTTCGCTCATCGTCTGGCTCCCGGTGGGTGCGTTGTTGATGAACTTAGAATATGTACCGTAAGTACACAGGTCAAGAACCAAAAGTACATGTTTGGGTTGTTATTTGTGACCCATCAGTCACGCCGGTGCCTTGAGCTGGACCTACTGGGGGAGGCAGAAGGGAAGGGGCTGGCGCCTCAGTGGAGAAGCGGACACAAAAAAGCCCGCACGCGGCGGGCTTCTGGCTGGGCAGGGCGGCTGCCCAATGTGAATCTTGTCCTAGGACAAAAGGTAGTCAAATTGATTACATCTGGCGCTCAGACTACTGGCTACTGGCAAGTCCCGCCGGGTAGGCAGTTGCTCGTGTGAAAAAGTAGGTAGCAGCATGGGCTGGGTTAGTAGGTACTACGGATTGTTCCAAGTCGGACATAAAAAAGCCCGCCAAAAGGCGGGCTTTCTTAAAGCGCTGATCATGTCATGCTGCAGCCGGAATGGCTTTAGCATCTTCCTTTAAGTGGTTTTGGTAGGCAGTCTCAAGAAGGTCATCGATACGGTCCAGTATAGCGATGGCCTGTTCACAGAGTGCCCTCGGATCGTTTCTGATCATATGAAAGACCTCCTGTTCAGTTGCTCAACTTGCTCTTTCAGTTCTTCTTCATCACCTTCGACAATCGCGTCGGCGATTTGTTTAACGTGCAGTGCATAATCCCTTGCTTTCTGCGCCGTCATTTCGGCACTGTCCCCAGCAAGTAACTCCAAGATAGCGCAAAGCTTTTCAAGCTGCTCCGCGATCTCTCCATACGAGGGGTTCTCTTTCTGGAGAATGGTGATATGGAACGTAGAACAGTTCCTCAGCACCAAATTCGCGGTGTGGAGTATACGCGAATACAAGTCCTCCACAAGCTCTTCTATATCAGTTTGCGTCATGGTTATCCACCCCTGATCCCTGTTGTTTCAATAGAAATAAACTATCGCCATTCCTTTACCTATATGCTGGGGCGCACCCAACTAGGGGCGAACTATATCGTTTGGTGGAAATGTGATCTACATTGCACCTCGACCCATCGGTCACTTCTGCGTGGATTGATGATCAGGAGTCGCCAGTTTTCTGCTTACTGGTCAGCCAGAATGCGTTCCGCAAACGGTTGGGCTGCTGCTTTGGTTCCGATTCTGCCGTCGGCCAGGATGCACTGCACCCCCACCTTGGTGGCGGAGTACTCCAGCTCCTCGGTGTAGGCCACCAGGGTTTCATTCTGCTTGGGGCTGTAGTCGCGGCTCGGGGTCCACACCCCGATTATGAGGCTATCCCGGCCCTTGTCCGCCCAGCTTTCCTGCAGGGATAGCAACTGGAAGATCTTTCGGTGAGCTTTGTCGCGCTGCTGGGAGTGGGAGGAGATCGTCGTGTCCAGCGCGGTGAGGTTCATGGCCAAGTGGTGGCCGACGTAAGTGATCTGGGCCTTTCCTTTGCCCTTGTAGAGCGGCATTTGCCGGTTGAATCGCTCCGCGAAGGTGGAGCGGGTGGCCAGCACCAGGTCGCGTATCTGGGTCTGGAACCGCGATAGCGAGCGCTCCGCCTTCTCGGTCTGATCCGAGGGCTTGAGGCCTTTGGCGCTGAACAGCGAGGAATGGCTGAGTGCCGAGGTGATGATGGCCTTCAGGCTGGTGTTCTTGGTGGGCACCACATTGCCGGCGCAGACGCCCTGCAGGTTGGGCGTCCAGCCTTCCAGGTCGCCGCCCGAGGCCAGGAAGGCTTGCAGATCGCGAATCACAAGAGTGGCCACGGCGTGCAGATCCTTGCCATGGCGACCGAACACCTGTTCCAGCTGTTCGAGGTTGAGCGTTCCGACCACCCGGGGTGCTTCGCCCTCGGTGACGACAGCCACGGCGACCGTGATGCGCTCGCCGGAGAACATGATAGGCTCGACGTAGACCGGCATCCAACGGGCGCGGATCAGCTGCGCCTCGGGCTTCCCGAAGGCATCCGCTACCTCAAAGGCAGTTGGTCCAGTCCCAGTCGATTGCATAGAAGGCGCACCGTGTGATTCAGCCGGCCCTGCAGGAAGGCGATGATCTCCTGCCGGTCCGTGGATGCGTCAATTTTCGCGAAATGGCCGTCTATATCAAGGTGCGTGATCGCAATTTTGCTACATTGTAGGACGAGGGCTTCCGCTGCACGGACGACGGCGCGCCTCTGGCCCTCATCCCACTCGGTCACGTTCTGATCAGCAAGTAGGTTGCGGACCGCGATTTCAGGATCGCCGAGGCCCCAGTGAGCCCAGTAACTGCCGGTAAGGGCTCGCCCGTGATCGATCAGCCAGAACTCATGCCGATCCGGGGCATAGATGATGTTGCCCAGGTTCCGGTCATCGTTGGCGATCAGCTCGTCGAAGGAGATGGTGCCATTGAGGTCAAAGTGCCGATTCGCATCGTTTCGCCACCCGCTATCTGCCGGCGGGCGCTCCAGGCCGTGGTGGCGCTTGCCGGCCTGGCGGCTGGCGAAACAGACCAAGGCGCCGCGGTTGGCATACCGCGACTGGAACTCGGGTCGCAGGTCGGCAGTATCGAGGATGGCAACGTAAGGCACTGGTATGCGAAGGCCAAGCGCCCGGCCCACCTGGGCGGCCGTCAGCTCGGCGATGATCTGCCGACGGTCCTCGGTGAGCTTGACGTAGCCGGAAACGGTTCGGCCAGCCCGGGTCAGAAGCTCCGTCCTGTAGGTTTCACCGTCTCGCCCCTGATCCACCCGCCCCAGCAAGGTGACGACATCCGCAACTGCAACCGGTTCGATCTTATTCTGGTTTTCGCTTTTCAAAACGAGCAGCTATCCCTTCCAGTAGCACAAGGTCCGCTTCGCTCAGGCGCCCATCCTTTACCGCCATGGCAATGCGATCTAGAACTTGGCGACTGCGGGGAGTGGCAATGTCCTTCAGATTGTTCAAGGCAGCCACCGTATCCTTTTCGCGGTACTCCCTCTCAGCTTGCTCCATGAGGGATTCCGCCATTGAGCCTTCGCCATACTCAAGCCAGATCGGATTGACCTTCAGCTCGGCGGCGATGAGTTTCAGCTTGCCTCGGCGAGGCATTGACTCTCCATTCACCCATTTGCTGGCGGCCTTCGCAGTGGCCTTGGTTAAAGAGGCCAGTCGGGCTTGAGAGCCGCGCTCGGGCCAGCCCGCCCATCTCATGGCGTCGCGAAGCCTTTCGGCAAACTCCTGTCTAGAAATCTCATCCTGAACCATAGGTTCATTATCGCCAGTGTTGAACGTACTATCAGTTCCGATATAACATGTACCGAAAGTACATTTAGGCGAACCAACCATGAGCAACCTCAAGAGAGTGATCGATGCCGCGGGCGGGCCCACCAAGGCTTCCAGGAAATGCGGGATTAGCGTTCGCGCTATCTACAAATGGATCAACGCTGAGTCTCTGCCGCGCACCGAGTACACCGGTGAGACCTGTTACGCCGAAGCATTGGCAGATGCATCGGATGGCCGTTTTACCGCTGACGAAATCCGGAAGATCTGTCGGCCTGGGGCTCAAGACGGAGTTGCGGCTTGAGGCTGAGGAGAGTGCCTGCCCGGAGGATGCCTCCACCGGGCAGGGCTTTAGAGGGACGGGTGGAGCAGCTGCAGCATCAGCACGAACCACAGGATGGCTCGGACGATAGCTGCGACATCCACGCGAACCTCGAGGGTCAGGCGCGTCATGGCTGTTCTCCATGGTCGCGACCTGGCCGGCCAGGTCATGGAAGACCTGATTTATATAGCGCCGTGCGGGGCGCTCGCTGGGCGCCTGCCTAGGATGGCGGGTCCAGCTCGGGCGGAGAGGGGCTCGCCCCCTCAACTCCCCGGACATGGAGGGCTGGAACGGATTGCACGCGGGTACTCCGGCAGCACCGCTGCAGAGGGTCGCGGAAAGCCGCCCAGCCAACCCATGCCCTTCAGCCGCCGTGTCATAGGCGACAACCGGGTTTGACGGTCCCGGCACCGCCGAGCCTACCACGAGCCGCGCCGAAGGCGTGATTTTCAGTCGTTCCATGGAGTGCACGGTAATGGACGAACTCAACAGAATCCTGGGGCAGGTGCCCCCGGTGATCCGGGAGCAGGGCAGCAGCCGGGCAAAGCTCGAAGCGCTGTGGCGCATTCTGGCCTATGGGCGGACGGGCGCGCAGACCCGGGTCGCCGGCGATTTGGCGGAGCGCTGGGCGCCGATGCAGGAAAGTCCCCGCTTGCCGGTGGATGATCCGCGCAAGGCCGCCAAGCGGCTGGAGCGGTGCCTGTCTGGCGAGACCGCTTTCCCTTTGGACTTTGCCCTCGCGTTCATCGAATGCCTGCCTGAGCCGTTCCGGACGGCGGCCAAGGTGCTGGTATTCCCTCGCGCCGGTTCTGCTGCCTCTGACCTGGTGGAAATCCTGAGTCTCGACCAGCAGCACGACCAGCGCACCGATCACGTGCGATTCCTGCTCGCCACAGGGCAGCACCGGGGTATGACCGCTGAGCAGCTGGAAGCGGCCGCCATGTCCTACGAGGAGGACATCGGCAGTAGCAAGCAGGTGGCGGCGGCACTCCGAGCCATGGCACAAGAGCGGCGCGGGGTCGCGTAGGAGTACCGATGAGCACCCGGATCATGTCGGAATGCTGGCCCCTGGTGATGTCGCCCACGCAGAAGGCGGTGCTCATCTCATTGGCTGACCAGGCGAACGACCAAGGTGTCTGCTGGCCCTCGGTGGGCTCCATTGCTGAGCGCACCTGTCTTTCCGAGCGAGCGGTCAGAAAGGCCGTTCGTGATTTGGAGGCAATGGGGCATGTGAGCAGTAATGGGCGCTCTGGGACATCAAGTTATTACACCGTCACCCCGGCACCAGATGCCGCCCCTGCACGAGATTCCGCCCCGGCACCTCGTGCCCCTACCCCGGCACCAGATGCCGGGGAGGGCGGCACCTCCTGCAGGGGACCCCGGCACGACGTGCCCCCTAACCGTAAAGAACCGTCACTGAATCGCCAGGAACCGCCAGAGAGTGCGCGCGACTGTCCGCCGAATGTCTCCCCCAAGGTATGGGGCGACTACGTCGACCACCGCAAGGCGAAGCGGGCCAAGCTCACAGACCGCGCCATCGAGCTGATCACCAAGAAACTCCAAGGGCTCTCGCCGCCGGCGGCGGACCAGTGCCTGGAGCTGTCGATTGAGAACGGATGGACCGGGGTTTTCCCCGAACGAGTGAGGAGCGGAACCCATGAAAACCGCAGCGCAAATTGCCCAGCGGGCGGCGTCGCCGAACGGATTGCCCGGGCAAACCAGCCCGAGCACGCCGGCGGTCGAACATTCGACGGATGAGGAAATCACGGCCATCTGGGCGCGGATGGGCTCGATCTACGGGCACAAGTGGACCAGTAGCTACGGCGAG
The DNA here is from genome assembly GCA_030673825.1 of Verrucomicrobiota bacterium JB024. Classification (GTDB taxonomy): domain Bacteria; phylum Verrucomicrobiota; class Verrucomicrobiia; order Opitutales; family Cerasicoccaceae; genus Ruficoccus. Next base: position 11,549 of record JAUTCS010000085.1, read on the forward strand.
CGGGTCGACCCGGTTTGGCGGCGAGCACTGAAATCGGTGCCGGTGGATCGCCTCAAGGTGGCGCTGGCCCGGTGTGCGAAACGCACCGACCCCTGGCCGCCGTCCATGCCGGAATTCATGGGGCTGGCCCGGGTGCTGCCGGAGGAGGTCGGCGCGCCGGACCTGGAGGCCGCATGGCGGGAGGCATCGAACCGGCCCCACCACAGCGACTGGGTGCCGTGGAGCCACCGGTGCGTGTACTGGGCGGCGGTGCGCACCGGGCGCACCGATCTCGCCGAGCGAGGCCAGGTCATGCGGAAAACGTTCGAGCGGGAATACCAGCGCGCGCTGGAAGAAGCGGATGCCCTGGAGGAACCGCCAAAGGGGCAGCTGCCGCGCCGCACATCCGAAGAGCAGCGTCGGGAGCGGGAGCAGGCTGCCGCGGAGGCGCTGCCGCAACTCAAATCCATGACGGCGGGGTGGTGACCATGAAACAGAACGTCCGCGAATCCAGCCAGATCGCCTACGACACCCTCAAGACCGAGCCGCTGGGCCGGCAGCAGAAGCAGGTGATCGCTGCGGTGGCGCTGCTGCTGCGCACCGCCCAGCACGACAACGGCTGGGTGAGCCGCCGCCAGATCGCCACCACCACCGACCTGGAAACGTCCACCGTGGCGGCGCGCACCAACGCCCTGGTCGCCGCCCGACGGCTGGTGGAGTCCGAGGATCTGCGCCGGTGCCCGATCACCGGCCGGAGCGTCCACATGGTGGCCCTGCCGGCGCCGGCGGACCGGGAGGTTGCATGACGGTATTCACCGACCGCGAAGCCGCCGTCGAGGAGCTGGAGTTCCTGGTGGCCGAGACCGGTGCGGCCCACGTCATCGTTCCCGAGCGAGACGGGCGGGCCAACCGGTGGCAGGTTGTGCCGGCGGTGGAGGCTGGCGACCGCACACCGCTCGTGATCTGCACACCGCCGTGGCGGCCGGAGGTGGCGTAATGGGGCAGCGCGTAATCCGCAACCACCAGGACCTGCTGCAGTACGAACGCTATCTGGAGACCCGCCAATTCCCGTTCACCGTCTCGGACAGCCAGGGCGCCAAGCGCAGCGCGGAGCAAAACCGGTTGATGCGCCAGTGGTGCCTGGATCTGGAGGCCCAGGGCGACCAGTCCGCCGAGGAGTACCGCGCCGAGATCAAGCTGACGCTGGGGGTTCCCATCCTGCGTGCGGAGAATGCCGATTTCCGGGCGCGATACGACGACGTAGTCAAGGGGCTGCCCTACGAAACAAAACTGGCGCTGATGCGGGAACCGTTCGATTTTCCGGTAACCCGGTTGATGACGGTGAAGCAGCAGCGGCGCCTGTTGGACGAAGTGCAGCGCTACTACGGGGCCCAGGGGTTCGCCCTTACCGACCCTGATGGCCCGCTTTGGGAAGCGAGGATGGCGTCATGAAGCGTACGGAGCTGAAGCGGAAAACAGCCCTGCAGCCCAAGCGCCGGCCCCGGAAATGCCGCTCCTGCGGTGAGCCCTATACCCCGCGCAGCACGACGCAGCGGGCGTGCTCACCTCGTTGTGCGCTGAAGCTGGCCGGCAAGGAACGGGAGAAACGCGAGCGCGCGGCCGCTGCCGAGCGCCGGAAGCTGGACCGTTTGGCGCTGGAGCGACTAAAAAGCCGCTCCGACCACATGCGTGAAGCTCAGGTGGCCTTCAACGCCTGGGTGCGTGAGCGCGACCACGGTCGCCCCTGTGTGAGCTGCGACCGCCCCGACGACGGGCGGCACCAGCGCCACGCCTCCCATTACCGAAGCCGCGGCGCCTGCCCCGAGCTGGCCTTTGAGCCGCTGAACGTCCATGCCTCCTGCGCTCAGTGCAACAGCATGAAATCCGGAAACATCGTGGAGTACCGCATCCGGTTGCGCGAGCGGATCGGGGATGACGCCCTGGAGTGGCTGGAAGGACCGCACCCGGCCCCGAAATACACCATCGAAGAACTGAACGAGATCAAGGCGCGATACCGGCGCCTGACCCGGGAACTGAAAAAGCGGAGAACGGAATGACCAGCAAATACCACCGCGAGATTAAGCCGGGCGTGCACGTTGATGTGTACGACGTGCTGCGCGCCTGGGATGTGCGAAATCCGGCGCTCCAGCACCTCATAAAAAAGGCGCTGCAACCCGGTGCCAGAGGGCTCAAGACCCTGGGGCAGGACATGGCGGACATCATCGCCAGCGCTAAGCGCGCTGCGGAGCTGGAATCCGATGAGCCATGAACGGCACCGGCTTGAATGCGAGGCCCGCCGCTGGCTGGAGCTGGGTTACTGCAACCCGGAACGAATCGCGGAGCTGAAAATGCGGATCACGGCGAAACGCAGGCCGGCAGCGGCGGAACGGTTGATCGAGGAAATGCGCCGGCAGTGGCGGGCACAAAACGAGCGTACCGGAGGTGGGAATGGCACTGGTAAATGAGGGCGCGGAAATGGCGCTAACGCAATGGGGCATCTGGTGCCGGAGCAACACCGGGGCGCCACGGGGCGCGATTAGCTGGATGGGGCCGTTCGTGGACCGCATGCGCGGGCAGATCATCGACCCGGACGATCGGCCCGTGAGGCTGTGGGAGGACCCTGTATGTGAGGCATTCGACGCTCATGTGATGCAGTACATCCGCGAGAATCACCCCGATGAATTCCGAGCACTGGCCGTTTACTACGCATTCCCGGCGGGCAATGACGACCTGGTCACCAGCAAGACGGGATTGGAAAAGCGCCTGCTGTTAAACCGAGATACCGCCGTGAAACGCCTGGAGGCTGGCATCAAGATGGTGGCGATGGCCATGCATATGGCCGCATGACCTGGGAGCCGATTTGTTGACTGCCCGGCAGTTTTTGGGTACAAAGTTACCAGTATCGAGAATTGCCCCTAAAGCCCTGGCCCTGCGCCGGGGCTTTTTGCGTTCTGGACCCCCAACCACCCTTCCGGTGGATTCCATGCCCGCCTTGAGCGGGCTTTTTTTATTTGAGGTGCACGATGGACTGGAGCCGCTGGCCGAATTTCTCAGCCGAGGAGTTCCGGTGCTCGCACACCGGCAGGGACGGCATGGACCCTGCGTTCATGGACCGCCTGCAATCCCTGCGCACGCAGTACGGCAAGCCGATGATCATCACCAGCGGCTACCGCGACCCGTCACACCCCATCGAGGCCCGCAAATCAAGCCCTGGCGCTCATGCCAGCGGTCGGGCGGCGGACATCGCGGTGCGCGGCGGTGATGCCCTGCAGGTGGTCGAGCTGGCCCTGGCCCTGGGCTTCACCGGGTTCGGTGTGAGCCAGAAAGGCGGCAGCCGGTTCATTCACCTGGACGATCTGCCCAACGAAGCGGGCCGCCCCCGGCCCTGGATCTGGAGTTACTGACATGATCGAGTACATCACTCAGCACTGGGACGAGATCCTGCTGATCATCACCAGCGTGATCGCTGCGGCCTCTGCCATTGCCGCCATTACCCCGACCCCGAAGGATGACGCGGTGCTCAAGGTCATCAAGGGGATTGTGGATAAATTGGCGCTGAACGTCGGCAAGGCCAAGCCCAAGCCGTGAAATGGCTCGCTCCGCTGGCTCAGCTGATCGCCCTGCTGATCGAGAGCTATGCCCAGTGGCGCGACCGCAAGGCCCAGCGGGAACGGGAGTGGCGACATGACCAGATCGATGATGATCCTGATGCTGCTCTG
>JAUTCS010000086.1 GCA_030673825.1 Verrucomicrobiota bacterium JB024
TGCGTTGAGATGACGATCGACATGGATACACAGGCTCTCGCGAGTGTACTCGTCGAGTACTGTGAGCATGCGGATCGATCCGCCTTTGGCCGTGCGGTCAGCGACGAAGTCGCAGCTCCACACGTGGTTGCGATGCGTGCCACCGACGAGGGCTTGAGGTTGGCCGTGGCTATGGGAAACCAGCGCTGGCCCAGCTCGGCGAAGGTCAGGCCCCGGTCTTCGGTCGAGGTGCTGAGACGGGCGGCCTGCTTGCGAAATTCCTTCAGGCGGCGTTCGGCGAGTTTTCGGTCTTGAGTTCGCAGGGAACGCCGTATTTGCTTCCCGTTTCTTTTTACGAGCGCGTAATATGTTCCCGATGACACATTCTGGTAAAGGCACTCTGCTACCTTTACAAACGAGGCTTGAGGCGTTTCTGCCTTGGGGTCGGACATGGCGGATTTTGTTGGGTTACAAAACAAGGTTACAAACACGCAAAATCGAGCGCATCAAAAATCTCTTAAGTCGTTTTTATCCAATTAATTTGGGCCTATAGCTCAGCGGTTAGAGCAGGGGACTCATAATCCCTTGGTCCTCGGTTCGAATCCGAGTGGGCCCACCACTTTCCAGCGCGGGATCGTGCTATTGCCGAGGGCGTTGACTCCCCTGCCCTTTTTGGGGGGCGAGGCTGCTTCTCATGGCGGCTATGGATTGTCGGCGCGGGTGGCATTTTCGCCAAAATCGAGACTCGCCCTCCCCGCTCGGAATCGCTGACATTTTTGCCCCTGTGGTACTGACACTGAGAAAGATTTGCCTGGCCTATGGCGGGGCTCCCCTGCTCGACGAAGCTTCACTCGTGCTCGACACCGGCGAACGCGCCTGCATCGTCGGGCGTAACGGCACGGGAAAATCCACGCTCATGCGCGTGGTCGCCGGACGCATTCAGCCCGACAGTGGCGAGGTTAACCTGGCCGCGGGGACGCGGGTCGCGTTTCTGCCGCAGGAGATCCCGAGCGATCTCAGCGGCACCATCGGCGAGCTGGTGGCCGAACCGCTGCACGGCCTGGGGCTGCCCGAGTGGGAGGTCGCCCACCGCGTCGAGCGCACGCTGGCGCAGATGGGGCTGGAGGGCGGGCCCGCGTTCGAGACCCTCTCGGCCGGCGTGCGCCGCCGCGTGCTGTTGGCCCGCGAGTTGGTTCGTGACCCCGAGCTACTCCTGCTCGACGAGCCGACCAACCACCTCGACATCGCCGCCATCGCGTGGATGGAGGAGTTTTTGAGGGGCTACCGCGGGGCTGTGCTCTTTGTCACCCACGACCGGGCCTTTCTCCAGAACGTGGCCACCCGCATCCTCGACCTGGACCGGGGCAACCTCATCAGTTGGGACTGCGACTACCAGACCTACCTTTTGCGCAAGGAGGAGTGGCTCGCCGCCGAGGAGCAGAACCGCGCCGTCTTTGACAAAAAGCTCGCCCAGGAAGAAGTGTGGATTCGCCAGGGCATCCAAGCCCGCCGCACTCGTAACGAAGGCCGCGTGCGCGCCCTCAAGCGCATGCGCGAGGAGCACCGCGCCCGCCGCGAGCGCACCGGGGCCGTACGTTTACAGTTCGAGCAGGCCGCCTCCAGCGGAGCCAAGGTTATCGAGGCCAAGGACGTGTGCTTCCGCTACGGCGGGCGCGATATCATCCGGGATTTTTCCGATACGATCATGCGCGGGGACAAGATCGGCATCGTCGGTCCCAACGGCGCGGGCAAGTCCACCCTGCTCAAGGTCCTGCTCGGCGACCTCCCCCCGGCCAGCGGAACGGTCCGCCAGGGCAGCGGGCTCCAGGTGGCGTACTTTGACCAGACGCGCGAGGCGCTGGTCGAGACCGAAACCGTGCAGGAGGCAGTCGGCCAGGGCAACGAGAGCATCGTCATCAACGGCTCGCGCCGCCACATCCTCAGTTACCTGCAGGACTTTCTCTTCCCGCCGGACCGGGCCCGCAGCCCGGTCTCGATGCTCTCCGGAGGCGAGCGCAACCGCCTGCTGCTGGCGCGGCTGTTCACCCGCCCCTTTAACGTGCTGGTGATGGACGAGCCTACCAACGACCTCGATCTGGAAACCCTTGAACTGCTGGAAAACCTGCTCGTCGAGTTCAACGGTACGCTGCTGCTGGTCAGCCACGACCGCGCCTTCCTCGACAACGTCGTGACCGACCTCTACGTGCTGGAGGGCGACGGAAGCATTCAGACCGTTGTCGGCGGCTATCAGGACTATTTACGGGAAAAAGCGGCGGCCAACACCCGGACCGAAGCCGCCCGCAAGACCGAAACAAAAGCGAAGCCCGGCGGTAAGCCCGAGAAGCCCCGCAAGTTCCTCAACCGCGAACGCTGGGAGCTGGAGGCCATCCCGGGCGAGATCGAAGAGCTTGAGACCGAGGCCGCCACCCTCTCCGAACGCCTGAGCGACCCGCAGACCTACGTCAGCGCCGCCGACGAGATTCCGAAGCTCAAGGAGCGTCTCCAGGTCATCGAAGAGGAGACAGCAGTGAAATTCTCCCGCTGGGAAGAGCTCGAAGCCCTGCGCCAGGAACTGGAAGGGTGACCGGGAAAGAAATTTTGCCCGCGAAGAGACGCGAAGGTGCGCGAAGTGACAATACCTGCTCATATGGCTTGAACTGATCCTTAGTCACCGTTGAGCGCTGATAATTTCAAATGACATCCCGTGGCTCATCTCCACCAGGATTGTGTCAATCCTGGCGGGAGCGGTAAAAAGAAGCTCTTCGCGCACCTTCGCGGGCAATCTCTTTTTCCGATTTTTCACGCGCCCTCAATGGTGCGCCATGAGCAGTATCCAACCGGCAGCGAGCAGCATGCTGGCGAGCATCACGGGAATGCCTGCACGGGCAAACTCACCGAAGGAGATTTTGATCCCGCAGGCCTTGGCCTGCTCCACCACGATGATCCCCGCCAGGCTGCCGAAGATAATCATGTTGCTGGAAAAGCCCGTGCCCAGCGCCAGGGCCGCGCCGAGGGCGTCGCCGCCCGCGCCGGGATGCAGGTAGGGCACCAGGAGCATCACCGCCGGGTTGTTGCCCACGATGTTGCTGAGGGCGCCGCCGACGATGAAGAGCGCGAGCGGGTCGTTCAGGTTGATGCCCGCATTACGCATGTGCTCAAGTATGGTCTGTGGCATCCCGGTGGCGGCAAAGGCCGCGTTGACCACGAACAGGCCCATGATCAGCAGCAGCAGGTTGCCGTCCACATGCTTGAGCATGTCGCTGGAGGAGGTACGGCGGCTGATCAGCAGGACGCCCGCCCCCGCCAGAGCGATCAGCTCGCGCGGCCAGTGACTCAGGACAAAAGCCAGCACCACGCCAATGGCCACCACCCCGGCCTTGAGCGTCTCCCACCTGTCAAAGGCCGGTACCGTAGCAGGCGCAGCAGTTTCGACATTATCGGGGGCCTCGGCTTCCGCTGTCGGGGCGGCGTGCAGGGCCCAGCGCTTGCGGTACATGAAGGCGAGAACCCCCCACACCAGCGGCAGCGAGAGCAGCGCGGGCAGGCCCGCGACCCGGAGAAAGCCGTTGAAAGACAGTCCCAATCCCTGCGCGACGATCATGTTCTGCGGACTGCCGATAAGCGTCCCGGCCGATCCGCTGTTGGCGGCGAAACAAAACGCCAGCAGGAAGGGCACCGGGTTGAGCCCTCGTGCCAGCGTGACCGAAACGAGCAGGGGCGTCATCGCCACCACCACCACGTCGTTGGTCAGCAGACACGACAGCAGTCCGCCCACCGCGATGAGCACGGCCAGCAGCACCGGCGGGCTGACCGGCAGGGTCGCCACCCGCTGTGCGGTGGAGGCGTAAAAGCCCGAGACGGCGAAGCCCGCCGAGACGACCATCAACCCGAAAAGCAGCCAGATCGTCCGATAGTCGATGGCGTCCCAGGCCGCCTTTGGCGTGATCGAGCCGATGACGAGCAGGGCCAGCGAGCCCACGATGGCCGCCCCCGTGCGATCCACCTTGAACCCCGGCAGCGTGCCGAAGCCCATGGCCACGTACACGAGGAGGAAGACAGCGAGGGTCAGGTCGAGAGTGGCCGACGGCATGGATTATTTTTTGGGAAAAAGGGAACGTGAATGAGGTAATGTGAAAAGCAACCGGGCCGTGCCTCAGCCCACACGGGCGATGACCTCGATCTCGACCAGCACGTCGCGGGGCAGACGGGCGACCTGGACACAGGAGCGAGCGGGCTTGTGCGTGCCGAACGCCTCGGCGTACACAGCGTTGAGTTTCGCGAAGTCTTCCAGGTCTTTCAAAAACACGGTGGTCTTGACCACCTGCGCCAGCGACGAACCCGCCGCCGCCAGCACGGCCCGCAGGTTGGCGAAGACCTGCCCGGCCTGCTCCTCGACACCGCCGGGGACGACTTGGCCGTCCAGCCCGAGCGGAATCTGGCCGGAGCTATAGAACCAGCCGTCACAGGCAATGCCCTGGCTGTAGGGACCGATGGCTTGGGGGGCGTTGTCAGAGTGGATATTTTTCATAAGGGACGGATTGTCAGGGTGAAAGAGGATGACGCATATTCACCAAGCCAACGAGTTTGGGCAAGGCTGAAACCTGGAAGCTCCCATCCCGTTCTGCCCCTCCCCCACACCTGCCGCACGGCATCCGCGATAACCTCATGCGAAATCCGCCCGGCGTTAAGCCTACTTATAAATACGTTAAGAAATACTCATAACACCTTGACCCCGGGCCCGGGTTGATGCAATGAGTGTGCATCCGTTGACATGAGTGATACCCCCGACCCCCACTCCGCACGCCAACGACAGAGTGCTCTGTTGCGCTCCTACTGGCGTAAAAACCTGATATTGATGGGCGGCTGCCTGACCGTCTGGGCCTTGGCCGGCCTGGGCTGCGGCGTGCTCTGGGCCGACTGGCTCAACCGCTGGAACCTGCCCGGCACCGGCTACCCGCTGGGCTTCTGGTTCGCCCATCAGGGGGCGATCATCGTCTTTGTCCTGACGATCCTCGTCTATGCGCTGATCATGAACCGCCTCGACGCCTGGCACCACCGCGAGCTGGCGCACACCGGCACGGAAGGAGGCGCCCAATGAGCGTACAAGCCTGGACCTTTCTGTTTGTGGGGCTGACCTTCACCCTCTACCTGGGCATCGCCTGGTGGGCGCGGGTGGCCGACACCAAGGGCTTTTACGTGGCCGGTCGGGGCGTCCCTGCGGCGGCCAACGGCATGGCCACGGCGGCGGACTGGATGAGCGCCGCCTCCTACATCTCGATGGCGGGGCTCATCTCGACCATGGGCTACGCGGGCGGGGTTTACCTGATGGGCTGGACAGGGGGCTTTGTGCTGCTGGCGCTCCTGCTGGCTCCTTACCTGCGCAAGTTCGGCCACTTCACCGTACCGGACTTCGTGGGGGACCGCTTCGCCACGCGCCGCCTGGCCGGGGTCAAGGACCCGACGCTGGGCCAGCGCATCCTCGGCAACCCGGCCCGGCTCGCCGCCGTCGTCTGCGCGCTCTTTGTCAGCTTCACCTACGTGGCCGGACAGATGCGCGGCGTGGGTGTGGTCTTCAGCCGCTTCCTCGACGTGGATATCAACATCGGCGTCGTCATCGGCATGATCATCGTCTTTATCTACGCGACGCTCGGCGGGATGAAGGGCATCACCTGGACCCAGGTGGCCCAGTACTGGGTGCTGATCACGGCCTTTGTCGTGCCAGCCATCGCCATCTCGATCAAGCTGACCGGCGACTTCCTCCCGCAGGCCGGACTGGGCGGCGAACTGACCGCGCAGGGCGTCCACCTGCTGGAAAAGCTTAACCAGATCCAGCACGACCTCGGCTTCGGCAGCTACACCGAGCCCTTCATGGGCCAGTGGGACAAGGCCAACGTCTTTCTCGTGGCACTCGCGCTGATGGCCGGGACGGCGGGCCTGCCGCACGTCATCGTGCGCTTCTACACGGTCAAGAGCCCCCGCGCGGCCCGTTGGAGCGGCTTCTGGGCGCTGCTGTTCATCGCCCTGCTCTACCTGACCGCGCCCGCCATCGCGGGCTTCGCCCGGTACTACATGCTCGTCTCGCTCAACGGCACCCAGGGCAAGGAGCTGCCCACGTGGTTCCAGAGTTGGGAAAAGACCGGCCTCGTCCTGTGGTTCGACAACGGCGACGAGCACGTCACCTACAGCGCCGGGGATGACAACGAAATCTTCCGCCGGGGCAACCTCGGCGAGGCCGAGCTGCTCACGCTCGTGCGCGACCACCAGAAGTGGATCGACACGCACGGGGCCGCCGGGGCGGACGCGCGGGTCTTTCTGCGGGATAAGGGCCTGAGCGGACCGGATCAGGACATCATCGTGCTGGCCACCCCGGAGATGGCGGAGCTGTCCGGGTGGATCATCGCCTTTGTCGCGGCGGGCGGGCTGGCCGCCGCGCTTTCCACCGCCAGCGGGCTGCTGCTGGTCATCTCCTCCAGCGTGGCGCACGACCTGTACTACCGCGTGGTCAACCCCGCCGCCACGGAGAAAAAACGCCTGCTGGTGGGCCGGGGTATCATCGGCCTGGCCGTGGTCGTGGCAGGTATCTGCGGCATTTATCCGCCGGGCTTTGTCAGCCAGGTGGTGGCCTTCGCCTTCGGGCTGGCCGCGGCGAGCTTTTTCCCCGTCATCCTGCTGGGCATCTTCAGTAAGCGCGTGGGCACCGTCCCGGCCATCTGCGGGATGCTCGCCGGGCTCGGGTTCACGCTCTATTACATCATCGGCACGGTCTTCCTGGGGATGGACAAATGGACGCTCGGCCTGAGCGACCAAGGCATCAGCCCGCAAGGCATCGGCTCGATCGGCATGGTGGTCAACTTCGCCGTCACCCTCGCGCTGACGCCTTTCACGTCACCGCCGAGCGAAGAGGTGCAGGCCATGGTGGACTCCGTCCGAGAGCCCGAGGGCCTGAGCCCTGCCGTCCTTGTGGACGACGCCCCGGAGCACTGAGGAAAGCTGTCTTGAAATAAAGCTCTCGGTGTCGAGGCGTTTTGCCCAACAGCAAAGGCCAGCCAGAATCATCCACCACGGTTTGCGATTGCGTGTGTGCGGAGCCCCGCGCACACTCCAGCCATGCCTTTGCTGTCTGCCCTTCTCCGTCCACGCGCGCTTGTCGGGTTTTGCCTGCTCAGTGTCTGTTTCCTCAACCCCACCCTCCGCGCCGAGGAAACCGCGCCCGCCTCCGACACGCAGGCTGACCAGAGCACGCCACCGACGACGGACGACACCAAGCCCGCAGAGAAGCCCTTCGAGGCGCTCTTTTTCGCGACCTTACAGGACCCGAGTTTGGACTGGTGGACCTATATTCCACCCAACACCGGTCCGTACATCCAGTCGGTCTCGAAGCTCTACCGCGGGCAACAGTTTATCCTGCTGCCGTTCGCGGTCCATTACGAGCGGGACGCGGACTCGCGCTACGCCTTCACCTACAGCATCCGCCAGACGATCCCCGCCCAGGATGCCGTCGTGCTCATGTCCGGCATAGAGTCCGATGGAGTCTCCCCCAGTCCTTTTTTCCTGATACCGATGATGCGTTACCCCATCATCACGATGGAGGAGTCCGACCCTTACGGCACTTACGGATTCGCCTTCGAGGTGGAGGACACGCTCTCCGGCCAGCGCGCCAGCAAGGAGGTCACCTTTGAGCTGATCCCGTGGGAGAACCCCGAGCCGCTCGCCGATCAACGGGCCATCAGCGAAGGTATGCTGGAGTTTTACCGTAACCATGACCCGAAGTGGCTCTTCGCCGCCTATCAGTCGCCCGCGCTGGACATGGTGCAGGACCACACCCCCACCGGCTACAACTCCTCCTCGCTCTACTTCTTCAAGAGCGCCTTCGAGCACAACAAGTTCCTGCTCCCGCACCTGCGCGCGGCCTTCGCGGACAACAACGAGCAGCAGCGCCTGAACACGCTCCTCCTGCTCGCCGTGCTGGGCGAGCCGCCGATGCCCGACGAAGTGCTCAGCCAGACTGAGCGCGACTACCAGGCCGACTGCCGCACGCTTAAGCTTCCCGACCCTTACGGCCCCATCCAGACACCCGACCAACTCGACATGCTCTGGGGCGAGTTTTTCGCCACGGGCACCTACGCCCCCATCGAGCACCTCGTGACCGCGCTCAACCTCAAACCCTACGGCGACGCCTTTAAAAAGATGAAGGAGGAAGGCAAGCGCCCCGAAACCGACGAGGAGCGGCGCGACGTGCGCCTCGGGCTGACCTTCGGTGCCGCCGTCTGGTCTCTCATGGCCAATTGCCGCCAGCACGAACTCGTCAAGCAATACTGCGGTTGGGCCCTCGAACACAGCGACCAGCTCAAGGAGGGCAAGCTCATGCTCGCCGTCATCATGTCTGAGGTCTGGCCGGAACGCTACAAACTCAACCGCCCCGAAAAGACAAACGACGCGGAGCCAACCCCGGACGATACCGAAGCTCAGGCCGACTAATAAACTCGCACAATCCCCACGCAGCGAAAACACCGGCTCACGACTCCGCGTGGCTGCCACCACACACTGCGGCGAACCGGCTCAGCTAGGGTTTTCCAGCGTGAGAATCCGGTACTGACCTTCGCGCGGCTCGTGCAGCAGGAGCAGCACGCGACTGGCAGGATTAAGGATGAGGTCTTCGTCCATCCGCTTGCGCCACTCGTTTTGCTGGTTCTGCGCGGCCAGTCGGACCGGAAGCCGGTAGTCCTCGATTCGGGAGATGTTGACCATCCGGCTCTGTCCGCTGTTGAGCAGCATCTGGTCTTTCCCCAGTTCGAGTGCCAACGGCGAAGCCGTCAGGTTCAACACCAGCGCCTGCCCCGAGTGAAGTCTGTCCGGTGAGGTCTCCACCGGCAGGATGCGGTAAGGGTCGCCCGCGTTGCGCCCCGGAAAGAGCAGCAGCAGCACCCGCCGTGTACCTGGCCTCAACTCCACCCGTCCCCGCAGATCCGCTGCGCTGGAGCCCACAAAGGTCAGCGGATTGGGCCCCTGATAATGGTATTCCGGGGACAGTCGCCCCTCCGCCACCCGCATAGTTTCCGTGGTCCCGTCTGCTTTGAGAATGGCGAGCGTCGGCGGCACATAGGAGGCGAGATTTCCGCTCTCATCGAGTTGGACGGGGTGCGCCCCCGATGCCCGCCACAGGTAAACCTGAAAATCGACTGAAAGCGGTGGCGGGGCCTCCTGCGCGGCGAGCGGCGACACGCTCCCCAGGAAGCATATGACGATCAAGGAGAAGAAAACGTAAACGGATTTCATATTTCGTCCGGGGTTAGCCAACGGAAGGCGACGATCTTGAAACGGCGTCCAAAGCTCTGATTTTCCTGAGTGAGTGCGGCCAGTCCGGCGGCGGTCGCCTCGTCCTCATCCATCGGTGTATAAGCCACATTGGTCGCATCGATATACTCGGGAAAACGCTGGACGATCGCTTCGCACCAGGCTGTCCCCACCACCTGATCGCTCATCGGGTCCTTCGCCTCGCCGTAACAGCGGATGCGGAACGTGTCCGAGCGTGCGCTCAGGACACTGCCCAGCCGGGCCAGCAGGTCGGCCTGGCTAAGCCAACCGGGAATGTCCTCCGTGCGCCAGCCCTCGCCAGCCGTCGTGTTGAAGCCGGACCGGTCGGACGGAACGGCGTCGTAGTCCTCCATGGCGCTGTTGATGTCGGCATCGAGCAGAGCCTGGGCCAGCAGACCGCGCAGGCGATCATCCTCCGGCGTATTGGCATCATCCTCGAGCGTGCGGTTGATAAACTCTGCCAGCGAGGTAAAGGGGCCTCTCTCCTTGACGAGGGTCACGATCGCTTCAGCCAGGTCCTGAATCTCCCCGGCATCGAGGGCTTTATAGCCCAGGTAGGCCTCATCATCGTTGGCATCGCCATTCCCCTGCTCCGACCCCACAGGCTCGCGAAAACGCAAAACCGGGGAGGCCTCAGCATTGTTGTCGTTGGAGCCATCGGCCTTCTGTACCTGCTCACCGTAAAAGGAGGCCAACAGAGCCTTCCAAGCCTCCACAGAGGTGGAGTTTATGTTAAAAGCACCGTCAATCATGAGGTTGGCCGCGCTCTCACGGTAGTCAGGACCGGTCAGCGCGGTGTCGTCGATTACGCTCATGCGGGGGTTTTCCGGCAGGCCGTTGTTCTCCCAGGAGGAAAAGAAATAACTGTCCCAGAGTGCATCGTTGAGCAGATAGGAGTAGTCGTAGTGCCGCCCGTCGAAGTTGAAATACTGGTTGTCGGAATGGTGAGTATTCGGGTAGTCGCTCCAGAGCCGGTAGGTCTGGCCCAGTTCGATGCGCGGGTCGGCCTGCGAATTACCCACCGCATAGGCGGGGATCAGGTTGTCGAAGTGTCCGTAGCGGAAACGCTCTTCGACGCGGGCAACCTCATTGAAGTTGCCGCTCGGGTTATGCCAGTAATACAGGGGCGCATGCATGAGCTCGCCCACGGAGTAAATATTCTCGGGTGATTCCGGAGCCTCGAACAGGACGGTCTGGTCAACCCCACCGTCGTTGTTCAGTCCCACCCCCGGCGTGCCTGGGGACATCAGAGAGCCATCGATCAGCATCGTGCTGATATAGGAAGGATTGTTGGAGGGGTAGGTCGAGTACGTGGAGTAGTTCGAGCCGCTGTAGTACATCGGATTGGGTCCGTTGGTAGCGGCCCGCGGGTTGGCATTGGTCAGCCACTTGGTCCGGTATTTTGGCAACAGCGGGAAGGTATTGTCCACAAAGACGCGGGTGAACTTCAGCCCGATAGCCATGTCGCGCTGGGCGGTCGTCAGTCGAGGTGAAGTACTAATCGCGTAAGGGCTCATGTTGGCGGCCGGTGGGTTGGAACCGCTTTCGGGGACCGCGTTAAGATAGGAGCTTTCGGTCAGAAACTCGTCGCCGCCGGTGCCATCGCTGCGGTAAAGCACGAGCGAAACGACACGTTGAGGTTGCAGCTCATACTTGTAGCCGGTCAAGGGCGCGGGGTTCCCCTCTTCATCCGTTCCCATATAGAGCTCGCGGTGCGTTCCGATCTGGCCCACCGGGTAAAAGAAGCTGCCGCCCGCCGAATATCCCGAGCTCAGCACGTTCGCCATGCTCGTCTGCCCGGCATCGTAGTAAGCGTTTCCGCTCGGAGAAAAAACCCGTATCTCTCCCGGAGCCAGTGACACGTTGCGCAGATTGAACACGAAAGGCTCGTTCTGCATTTGGAGGACGTAATCGGTTCTGCCGGTTGAAAAACTTTTGTCCTTTTTCGTTTCGTAATTACCATTGTCGTCCGTCTGCAGGAGCAGGTGCCAATTTGGCAGCATCAGCCCCAAGCCCCCGCCCGACTTGTTGACCAGCAGCGTACGGGTGAACAGCACCTTGTAGTCCGCCTCTTCCAGCGTACGATCATAGGGGTTCCAGATCGTCACCACAGGCATGACATGGAAATAGACCTTGTTGCTGTCGGTCGGGTCGTAGGTCGGAAGCAGGTACACCTGAAAAGTCGTCACAACCGGGTAATACCCGGTCTGGGTATCGGTCGCGCCACGCACCGGCAGCTCACCGTTGGGCTGGACCGAATAGGCCCAGTAACGCAGTTGCTGCCAAAGCTGGCCGCAGGGATCGTCGGAGGAAATGGCCGCGCTCTCAACCGGGCCGAATATCTGCCCCGCCGGTTCGATGGCACCCTCTTCCAACCCCGCCGCCAGGTCGCGCCGCAGGCCGCCGTCTCGGGTGTCGCTGATCACCCCGTAACCATACACGGTCAGGTCGTGAAAACGAGCTGTCGTGGCCCCCTGGGCAACATCCGGAGCCTTCCACTGGGACTCAAGCAGCTCGAGCTGTCCATCCTCGAAAAGACGTCCAGCCAAAGGATCTTCGGACCGGTACCAATCCATCCCGAGCATCTGCCCCACCCCGAAGGCGGAGGGGCTGATAAGGGCGGCATTGGTCACGGCACCGGCTGAAGCCATACTCGCCTTGGCCTTTATCCCCTCGTCACCGACCCAGTAGGCGTAGGCGCCCGTAGCGCCTTCGTCCGAAATTTCCACACGCGGAGCACGGACTGTATTCGTCCCGTCAGAGGCCAACTCCACCCCATCGGGCAGATCGGTATCCGCCGCATAGGCGAGCGGGCTCGTCGTATTGTTTCCGCTGACCAGCCAGGTACGCTGGATGCCATCATTATCCCACACGCCTGTCCAGTACGGGTTGGCGATGCCGTCGGTCAGGTCTGCCCGGGCACTGATCCGCTGGTCCGGCCCGAGTTCGGACTGGAGCTGCCCCAGCGCGGCGTACAGACCGATCATGGCGTTTTGCCGGGCCGCGAGCTGGAGTTTGCCGGTCGCGCTACTGGCCGAAAATGTCGCCGTCATCATGCTCAGGCTGACCATGAGCAGGAGCACGAAACCCATCAGGGTAAGCGCTACGACCAGTGCAAAACCTGCTGGAGCTTGGGGTTGGCCACGGAGTCGGTGCATGGGGTGGGTAGATAACACGGGCTGAGGGGCGGCGGGGGCTGAACCGGGCAGACCTAAGTTGGAGCCGCGGAAGTCCGCTTTATGCCGCCATTGGGATGAATTTGGGTATGGATCACAGCTTTATGCAGAACCTTGAAAATAGCAAAACCGGCCTTACTGCATTCGTTTAGTTATACTATCGGATGACTCGCGTCCCCCTTGAAGTTTATCCGCTACTGAACTGGTCCAGTAACCGCCCTGTTGAATCCCTAAAACGCTGCCATAGTGTATTAGGCATGCCTTTTCATTCTCCCGAAGAAGCCCAATCTGGCCGACGTTGCCCCTTTTACGGTGTGTACGATGCGCTGATCTACGGTACCGGCTGGATCGGCTACGCGGCCGCCCGGACACTGGCTGACCGGGGGGCTCGCGTCCTGCTCGTCGGTCCCGACGGCGATCTTTTATGGGAATCCACCCGGGCTCTCGAAAACGGCACACTCGGCGACAGCACTGCCTGGAACCACTGGCTGGAGGCCCTCCGGGCCGAAGGGGGCGCGAACGAGGACTGCCTCGACCCTGCGCTGGCGGAGATCCGGGTCGCCCGCGAGCTCAGCCGCGAAGACACCAACCTGGATGTCCTGCTCTACACCCCCGCTGCCGACGCGCTCATCTGCGACAACCAACTGACCGCCCTCACCCTCGCCACCAAGGACGGCTGGCGCCGCGTACGAGCCCACACCTTTATCGACGCGAGCGAGCACGGCGATCTCCTTCGCCTGTGCAATCCCGACGCTGCCACGGCCTCCCGACGCCCCAACCGGAACCGGCGCGGGTTAGTCCTGCACAGTGACCGGGCTCAAGAGCTTGAGTCAGCCGCCGACGCGTTCAAGCGGAACTTCCCGCACATCCGCTGGGAAACCTCCTCCCTCAACACCTGGGAACGTCGCCTGGTCTGGGAAGCCGGCACCGAACCTGCCAGCGCCGAGCAGGAGTCCGTCATCCGCGCCCTGCGCAAGGCCCTCCCCACCGAGACCCCGGCCTTTGTCATCAGCTACCTTTCCTGGAACGACTATCCGCAGTACGCGGCCCCTGAGGCACCCCCTGTCGTTGCCGGTCCGGACAACCTGCTCGTACTCAGCCCTGTCTTCCGCGGCGAAGCCATCCGTACCTTGGCCGACCGATTGGGGCTGGGGGTCTCGGTCAACCTGCCGGACGCCTTCGGGCAGCCCATACCCGTAGAACTTCCGTCGCTGCGCCCGCCGCAGCCGGTCGAGGGATGGGCAGAGGCGGATGTCCTCGTGGCCGGAGCGGGAACGGCGGGAGCCGTTGCCGCCATCGCCGCAGCGCGTAATGGGGCGCGCACGCTCGCGCTGGATTTCGTGCCCGTGCCGGGCGGAGTCGGCACCGGCGGCGCCATCTGCGGTTATTTTTACGGCCACCCCGGTGGCCTTCAGGACGAGATCGACCGGCACACCATTGAAATGATGCCACTGCTGACCGGCCACAAGGGCAATGCCCAGGGCTGGCATCACGCGGCCAAAGCCCTCGTGCTGGCCCGGCTTTTCCGCGAGGCCGGAGTCGAATTCATTCCCGGCGCCTTTGTCTGCGCGGTCGAGCGCGACGCCCAAGGCACAGTGGAAGCCGTCCAGGCCATTTACCAGGGCCGGCTGATCCGCTTCCCGCTCAAAGCCTGCATCGACGCCACTGGAGACGGGGATCTCTGCGCCCTGGCCGGAGCCGAGTACAGCCATGGCCGCTGCGGTGACAGCCGCACCCTCGCCTACAGCCAGTCCGCGCTTTTCCTCGCCGCCGACGGTCCCCGCGGCGTGCGCGTGCGCGCCTGCAACTACGACGCGGGCTGGGCCGACTTTACCCGCCCCGAGGACATTACCCGCGCCCGCCTGATCGGGATCGCCCAGTACCACCGCGAGCACTGGGCGCCGGAGAAACATCCGCTGTGGATCGCTCCCGTACTCGGCGTGCGCCAGTCGCGGCAGTTCCTCACCGACGCCGAAGTCACGCTTGACGACCTCGTTTTTCACACCACCCGTCCGGACAACATCGGCGAGGTTCGCACCGTGGCCGATACCCACTCCGTCGATTTCGAGTTCGAGAGCGACGAGCTGGCTTACTACTACTGGATCTGCCGGGGCTTCAAAAACCTCCAGCACTGCCAGATGCCCTACGGCATGCTGCTGCCGCGCGGACTGCGCAACCTCTGGCTCGCTTGCCGCGCCGCCGGTATGGCCAACGATGCTTCCTACGGCCTGCGCATGCAGCGCGAAATGCAGCGACTCGGCGAAGCCGCCGGTATCGCCGCCGCGCTGACCGCCCCCACCGGAGGCGAAAGCCGTTCGGTCCCACTCGCTCAGTTGCAAGAAAAGCTCGCCCTGAGCGGCTCGACAAAGCCGGTGGGCGAAGTCCCCGAGAATCTCGTGAGCGACCCCGTTCAGGGCCTTTACGGCGGTCTGCCCGGCGTTTACCTCTGGCAGCTCTACCGGGCCCCCGAGTCCACCCGCCCGGCACTTCTTCAGGCACTTGAGAGCGACGACGCCACCGCCTCCTTTTACGCTGCCGCCGTCCTCGCCATGCGTGGTGAAACGCTGGCCGAACCCCGCCTGCTGCGGGCACTGGAAAACAACGAGGAAGGCCCTGATCCTGAAGCCCTCTGGGTCCCAGGCGCCTTTAACCAGTGCGTGGACATCCCGTTTTGGCTCCAGACGGTCTTCCTGCTGCGTCGCATTGGCACTGTCGCGTGCCTGCCCGCGCTCGCTGAGCTCGCCGAGCGTTCCGGCCACCCCTTTAACGTCAAGACCATCATTGCTGGCACACTGGAGCGCCTCGCCGCCCGCCTCGGCACCTCGGAGGAAATCGTCCGCGCCGTGGACGCACTCATCGCCGAAGCTCCCGCCGACGCCGTCCAGCCGCCCTCGCGTTCCCTCTGGAACACCCTGCACGGCAAACCGCAGAAAAAGCTCTCCAACGACTACGGCGCTGCCACCAGCCAGGACCACAGCTGGCAGCTCGAGCTGCTGGTAGCCCGTACCCGGCTGCATATGGGCCTCTACGTACAGCCCTCGGCACACGCCTACCTCAGCGACCCGCGCGGCTTTGTCCGGGGCGCGTTCGAGGAGGCTTTCGCCCAACCACGCGCCGAACCCGTCGTCGTCGCGCCCACACTGTAGCGCGGGGATGGTGCAAGCTCCACTGCGCTGACTCAGCGCTCAGCCATCTCTTTTTCCAGGCGGCCAAGTACCTGGTTGATCGACAGAATCAGCAGGCACTCGAACACCGCCAGGTAAAACAGGCTCAACGCCACGCTGATGCCGATGGCTGCGGCGAAAAGCAGGCTCGCCGCCGTCGTGAGAAAACGAATACGCATCGAGTTCTCGACCTTCAGAATCGTACCCGCCCCGATAAAACTCACCCCGACCACGATTGCCTCAAAGAGTCGAAGCGGGTCGGTCCGGAGCTGTTCGCTGTCAACTAAGGCATCGTTGTAGTGCTGGATCAATACACTCCCAAGCATGATCATGAGCGCGCACGCCGCACCAATGATCATGTGGGTGCGAAAGCCCGCAGGCTTGTCCCGAAGTTCACGTTCGAGGCCGGGCAGCCCGGCCAAAACGGCCGCCAAAGCTACCCGCCACATGATTGACCATTCGTTTGCGGGGATTTCGAGAAGCATCGTAAATACAGGATGGGACATCCAGCCACGCGCACAGGAGCGCGTGAGGTCCAGCGCTGGCATTACGTTTACCATAACCCCGGCCCGGCGAGCTCGCAAGTAACGCAGGTAAAAAGGCCGCCAGTTAAGTGTTTAAAGCCTGCGGTACGGGACCTTATGCAAACGCACCCTACGGGCTTTTCTCTGCCGTCAACTTGTCCCGTCGGCGTTTTTCGCTATATTCAGGAAAACGCCAACGGCCCCTGCGCCGCAACCCCACACTGCGACGATATGAATGTACTTCGATGGCTCCCCTGGAGATATTTCCTGCGCCGCGCCACCACCCGGCACGGCTTTCTCGATCCCTTCGCCTTCATGGCGCGACTGCGGCAATTTTCCCAGCCCTCCGAAGTGCAGGAACCAATGGAGTTGCTGCGCGCCGGGGCGGCCTTCCATGCGCGCGGACTGATCAACACCAAGGTCATCCAGAACAACCTCGACTGGATCTGGCCCTACTGGATCGCCCGTCAGTTCGACCCGCGTGACATCTCGTTTATCCCGCGCGCCTTCTCCTTCAGCCACATCAATCTGACCCATCGCAACTGGACCGCCGTGGGCCTGCCCGGTGAAACCGCGCTCAGCCTCGTGGACCCGCGCGGTCTCGTCACCCCTTTTCATGATGGTTGGTCCATCGACCACTGGTTCGTGGCCGACGACGGGCGCCGCACCCTGCCCTCCTACAGCGAGGAGGCTGTTCAGCAACTGCTCATGGGTGACGCCCACGAAGTCCGCACAGATGTCCCCGGCGAGGTCGCCACGCTATGTCTGCGCACACACATCGAACGCGAGGACGGCCGCCCCGTCCTGCGCACCCACATCGACGTGCACACGCAGGCCGAAGGCTGGCTGGTCGTGGCTGTCCGCCCGAGTAACCCCGAGGGCGTGCGCTTCGTCGATACCATTGGGCGCAACGGGACGGTCTTGACCGTAAACGAAAACCATCGCCTCCTGCTGGACCGCGAACCGGAGCGCGTCGTCATGTCCGACTACCACCGCGGCGACGTCGGCAAGGCCCTCTCGAATCCGTCCCGTCACGACACCGAGCAGACCTGCCCGGCAGGCCTGGCCTCAGCGGCGGCAGCTTACCGGCTCGGCCCGGGGGGCAAGCTCAGCACCGGCTACCGCGTCCCGCTCGACGCCGATAAATCCACCGACAGGCAGTCCATCGCCGTTACCGACTGGGCGGCCTTTAATCGCCGCCGCACGCGTCTCGACATTCCGGATACGCGCATGCGGGAAGTTTTCGAAAGCTCACAGCACACGCTTGAACTGCTCTCCACACCCGAGATCGTACCCGGCCCCTACACCTACCGGCGCTTCTGGTTCCGCGACGCCTGCCTCATGGCCAACGCCTTTCTCGGCAACAATGACGCCGCGAATGTCCGGCGCACACTCGCCACCTTTGTGGGCCGCCAGAAGCTGGACGGTTACTTTCACTCGCAGGAGGGCGAATGGGACTCCAACGGCCAGGTCCTATGGCTGGTGGATCGCTATGAGCGCCTGACCGGCGAGCGTATCGAAAATCCGGATACAAAGTCTCTCAAGAACGCCGCCGACTGGATCGGTAAAAAGCGCCGTGCCGGCAAGGACTCGAAGCACCCGGGGCTGTTCCCCGCCGGATTCAGCGCCGAGCACCTCGGGCCGAACGATTACTACTACTGGGACGACTTCTGGGGCATCGCCGGACTGCACAGCGCCGCCGCGATTTTCGAACGCCGCGGTGAACGCGAACTCGCCGACGCGCTCCGCAAAGAGGCCGCCGCCTTCGAGCAAGACCTGACCAAGAGCCTGGAGTCGCTGCCCGACGAGCGCACGCACGGCGGCATGCCCGCCTCTCCGCACCGGCGGATGGACTCCGGCGCGATCGGCTCGATGGTCGTGGACTACCCGCTGGAGCTGACCTTTCTCCCGCAAGCACGCATCACGCAAACGGCAGAGTGGCTGTGGGAGCACTGCTTTATCCACGACGGGTTTTTCCAGGATATGATTCACTCAGGCATCAACATCTACCTCTCCCTCGCACTGGCCCAGACCTTCCTGCGGCGCGGAGATGCCCGCCACCGCCGCATTGTCAAGGCCGTGGCCCGTCTGGCTTCACCCACAGGCAAGTGGCCCGAGGCCGTCCACCCGCGCACGCTGGGCGGGTGCATGGGCGACGGCGAGCACGGCTGGGCCGCCGCCGAGTGGTGCGAGATGATGCGCGCGCTCTTCGTGCTCGAAACCCACGAAGGCCTGAGCATCGGCGCAGGCCTTTTCCCTGAGTGGTTCGAGGCGGGCGAGAGCCTGGCCTACGGCCCCACCCTTACCCCCTACGGCTCCGTCTCAGTCCGGTTCGCCCCGGATGGGGACGACTGGCTCGTGAGCGTCTCGGGACAATGGCGCGATGAGCCGCCCCGACTACGCCTGGAGGCTCCAGGATTTGACGCGCTGGACTTGCCCGCGGACGGAACTTCGGTCAAGTTACAGCGGTCCATGCACGCTGTTCGATAAGCCGCACCCGATGAAAATCGCCATGTTTACCAACACCTACCCGCCGCACGTCGGCGGGGTCGCCCGCTCGGTTTCAACCCAGGCCGAATGGCTCCGCGCCCATGGCCACGAGACGCTCGTGGTCGCTCCGGAGTTCCCGGACATGCCCGAGCAGGAGGAGGGTGTGCTGCGCGTGACGGCGATTCAGAACTTCAACGGTTCGGACTTCTCCGTGCGCCTGCCCCTGGGGCTGGACTCGGTCCAGCGGATCGAGGACTTCGCGCCGGACATCATCCACTCGCACCACCCTTTTTTGATGGGCGACTCCGCCCTGCGCCTGGCCTACC